>CAKXAF010000032.1:4919-12761 GCA_934869045.1 uncultured Nitrososphaerota archaeon
CTCCGTCAGCACTTCCTCCATGAGATCGGCCTGTTCCCGCATATCGCCGATTAACTCTCGCAGTTCCATGCTCACTTCGTCCCTCTGATCCTTTGGAAGCCGCCGGACGACCTGGTAAATATACTGCTCCATCAGCAGCTGCTCTTCTCGCGTCATATCGCATCCTCCTTCAGCAACTGTTCTATTCCCGCGGCCATCTTCTGCCACTGAGTTTTCAGCTGTGCATAAATCCGGTTTCCTTCCCCAGTCCGCTGGTAGTATTTCCGCGGTTTGGAACCGCCCGTTTCCCACCTGCTCTGCAAAAGGCCCTGCTTTTCCAGGCGTCGGAGCAGCGGGTACAGGGTGTTTGGATCAATTTCCACCCCCTGTTTCTCCAGGCTCTGTACCAGGGCATACCCATACTTGGGTTCTCCCATCTGGCTGAGGACGCTGAGCACTAGCATCCCCCGCCTGAGCTCCAGCAAAAGTCCTCCCAGCAGATTCTTTTCTTCCTCCAAACCTCTCACCTCTTGCTGCTATTATACTGTATGATACACAGTATTGTCAATACCACATTATAAAAATTCTTTTATGAAATGTAAAAACCGCCCCCGGCTGTCTGCCGGAAGCGGTTCTGTTTTCCCGTTCATTCATTTCTGCCTGCTTACGCAAATACGCCTTTCTGCTTGGGTGGAAGCCCTGTCAAGGCTGAACCGGCATGAGATCGTTGTAAATGAAATCATGGAGCTTCTGCCGGGTTGCCTCCAAATCGCAGTTCAGGTACAAAACGCCGTCAATTTTTAGGTTTCCGCCATCAATCAGATCCTCGTTGCAGGGGAACCGGACGTCCTCCATGCTGACATCCCGCAGCAGAATCCCCGCCATATCCATGATCTCGCTCAACTCAAGGGAGGTTTCCACCACCGGGAGCATCTTCTGGATCATATCCGGGTACTGAAGGGGGTTCATGGATTTCCCCTTTTTGAAAATCGCCTGCATCACGTTGCGCTGACGCTGTGTACGCTCAAAGTCCGCGTTGCCGACGTACCGGATCCGGGCATATCCCACCGCCTGCATACCGCTGAGCGTCTGCAGGCCGGCCTTTTGAATGGTATCCACTTTGCTGCCGTCCATAGCAGCCTGTTCAATCATATTGTGGTTGGCGTCCTGCCGCTCCGCCTCAGAAATGTCGATTTCCACGCCTCCCACCGCATCTACAATGGCAGCCATTTCGCTGAAATTGACCGTGACATAATCCGTGATGTTCAGGCCGAACAGCTGGTTAAGCGTTTTCACTGCCAGTGTGGGACCGCCATAAAAATAGGCGCTGTTCAGCTTGTTCTTGCCATACCCGTCAATGGGGACATAGCTGTCCCGCATCACTGAGGCCAGCTTGATTTTGTTATGACGCTTGTCTACTGTGGCGATCATGATAACATCAGAACGCGCCGCCTCATTTTCCGTCCGGCGGTCCACACCGAACAGCGCAATATTCGTAATCGACGCATCCGAAGAATCATCCGTCAGTCCGGACTCCACAGGCTGGGAGGTAATTCCAAGCTCCGAGAGATCCGAAGGAAGCTCCGTCCGGCTGTTATTGAACAGCTGAAGAGTCTGGTAAATATAATGAATCCCCCACCCGATAAAGCACAGCAGTGCCAGCAGAAGGATGGTTGTTATCAATTTTTTGGTTTTCAGCTTTCTCCGTCGTTTCGCCATTTTTCCGGATCCCTTCTTCTCTGTCTCTGGTACGCCCAGCAGCCTGCACGGCAACAGGATTAGTATAACATATTCCGCTAAAAACCGCAACCGTCCGCCAAGAAAACCTTTCTTAAGATTTTCTTAGCGGACGGTCATAAAGCTGACTTCAAACGTTGAACCGGAACAGGACGATATCGCCATCCTGCATGACGTAGTCCTTGCCTTCCAGCCGGACCAGACCCTTTTCCTTGGCTGCTGCCATGGTCCCGCAGGCCATCAGGTCGTCAAACGCCACCACCTCGGCACGGATAAAACCCCGTTCGAAATCCGTGTGGATTTTCCCGGCAGCCTGAGGCGCCTTGGTCCCCTTGGTAATGGTCCAAGCCCGGACCTCCGGCTCTCCGGCAGTGAGAAAGGAGATGTATCCCAGCAGCGCGTAGCCCTCCCGGATGATGCGGTTCAGGCCGCTTTCCTTCAAGTTCAGATCCGCCAGGAATTCCTGCTTCTCCTCGTCGGTCATGTCCGCGATTTCTTCTTCGATTTTGGCGCAGATGGGCAGCACGGCCGCCTTCTCCTCCGCTGCGATTTTTGCCACCGCCTGGTAATGGGGGTTGTTCTCATAACCGTTTATGAAGTCATCCTCGCACATGTTGGCAGCATAAATAATGGGTTTATTGGACAGCAGCGGCGAGGAGGCGATCATGCCCGCTTCTTCCTCGGTATAGGGAAAGCTCCGGGCACTTTTCCCCTCTTCCAGGTGGGCCATGAGCCGCTCCAGGAAATCCAGCTCAGCGGCATATTTTTTGTCTGCCCGAACCAGCTTCTGGGTCTTGGCGATCCGCCGTTCCAGAATCTCCATGTCCGCGAAAATCAGCTCCAGGTTGATAGTCTCAATATCCCTGGCCGCGCCGATGGCGCCCTCCACGTGGATAACATCCTCATCCTCAAAGCAGCGGACGACGTGGACGATGGCATCCGCCTCCCGGATGTCCGCCAGGAACTTATTGCCCAGTCCCTCGCCCTTGGAAGCGCCCTTAACCAGCCCGGCGATGTCCATAAACTCCAGCACCGCAGGGGTGAACTTCTTGGGGTGATACATCTCCGCCAGCTTGTCCAGCCGCTCATCGGGAACCGATACGACCCCCACGTTCGGCTCGATCGTACAGAACGGATAATTCGCGGACTCCGCGCCCGCGTTGGTCAGCGCGTTGAACAGGGTGCTTTTTCCCACATTGGGGAGGCCCACCATACCTAGTTTCATCGGTTTCTCTCCTTGCCCTCATGAATTTCTTGCGTTACAAAGCAAAATGCTCTTTAATCCGCCTGGCAGTCTCGTCCGGCGGCAGATGGCTATTGTCGATCCGGAGGTAATTGGAAAAAGGGATCTCCCTGGAGGCTTTCCAATCCCTTTGGGGAACCTCCCCCAGAGGCGCGCAGCTTGTCGCGCGCCAGCAAAAACCCAGCGCGTAAGACTCCCGCCGCACCGGCTTGGCAGTCCGGGCGCTACATGGAGGCAGGGGCGTCGATTTTGAGGATGGTCAGCACATTTTTCAGGGTAGTACGGGCTGCCATACAGAGCGCCAGCCTGGCCTGCATCAGAGGCTCGTCGTCCCCGTAAACCTTGCAGGCCGTGTAGAATTTGTGGAACAGCGAACCCAGATCCAACGCGTAACGGGTCATCTTGGCGGGATCATAAGCCTTGGCCGCCTCAATGATTTCCGCCGGGAACCGGGCGATATGCCGGATCAGCGCGATTTCCTCCGGCGTATTCAGGGCTTCCAGCTCCTCATCTGTAACTTCCCGGAGCGAAATGCCCTCGGCGTCCAGCTTTTTGAAAATCGAGCAGATCCGCGCGTGGGCATACTGCACGTAGTATACCGGGTTCTGGCTGGACTGCTCCACCGCCAGATCCAGGTCAAAGTCAAACTGGGAGTTGGCCTCCCGAAGGTTGAAGTAGAAGCGGGCGGCATCGATGGGCACTTCATCCAAGAGCGTCACCAGCGTGATTGCCTTGCCGGAGCGTTTGCTGAGCTTTACCCGTTCGCCGTTCCGCACCAAATTGACCATCTGCATCAGCACCACATCCAGGCGGTCCGGGTCGACGCCCAGCGCCTGGAGAGCCGCTTTCAGGCGGGGAACATAGCCGTGATGGTCCGCACCCAGCACGTCGATGGCTTTATCATAGCCTCGGGTGACCAGCTTTCCGTAGTGATAGGCGATGTCGGGCACCACATAGGTGGGCACGCCGTTGGAGCGCACCAGCACAAAATCCTTGTCCGCCCCAAAATCAGTAGCGCGGAACCAGGTTGCTCCCTCCGCCTCGTAGGTGTGGCCCTTTTCCTTGAGCAGCTCCACCACCTTCATCACCGACCCGTCGGCGTGAAGGGAGGACTCCCGGAACCAGCGGTCATAATGAATGCGGTACTTGGCCAGATCGTTTTCCAGCCCCTGGATGTTCAGCGGCAGAGCAAAATCCACCAGTGCCTTCCGCCGCTCTTCCTCCGATGTGTTCAGATATTTGTCGCCATGGATGGCGGCAAAATTCTTCGCATGGTCGATGATATCCTGGCCGTGATAGCTATCCTCGGGCATTTCCACGCCCTCTTTGTACAGCTGCTGATACCGCAGGTCCAGGGACAGGCCGAACTTGTTGATCTGGTTGCCGGCGTCGTTGACGTAAAATTCCCGGTCCACCTGATAACCGGCCCAATCCAGCACCGAGGCGATGCCGTCGCCCAGCGCACCGCCCCGAGCGTTGCCGATGTGCATAGGCCCGGTGGGATTGGCCGAAACAAATTCCACCAGCATCCGCTTACCGCCGCCAAAGTCCGTGCGGCCGTAACGTTGTTTCTCGTCCAGGGCAGACTTGACCACTCCGGCAAACCATCCCGGTGCCAAGGTGAAGTTAAGAAAGCCCGGGCCGGCCACTTCCAGCTTCTGAAAGCTCGTCCCTTCCAACTCTGCCGCGGCGGCCAGGGCCTCAGCGATCATCCGGGGAGCTTTTCGGAAGGCCTTGGCCGACACCATGGCCAGGTTAGCGGCAAAGTCGCCGTGGGAGGAATCCCCGGGGATCTCCACGACAAAATCCGGTGCGGCCGCGTCGGGAAGGGTCCCCGCTTCCACGCAGCGGGCCAGAGCGGCGAGAAGGATCTCCCGGCACTCGTTTTTCGCGTCAAATATGGGGTTTGCCATTTGAAACAATCCTTTCTATTGGCGGCGGGCCGGCTTCACGCCTCGCTCACCGAAATCTCCAGTTCGTTCTCGCTCATCAGCGACGAATTCATATCCAGTGTGTAGCGCAGGCGGAGGTCTCCCCCCGCGTCGGTAAAGGAGCAGTCCATGCTGTCGGTATATACGCCGATCTCCATGGGGTTGCCCATCATATCGTAGCTTCCGACGTTGCGCCTCCCCTTCTGTAGCACCAGATGGGAGCTGGAACTCCCCCGGCGGATCAGCGTCACCCGGTCAGGGGCTTCGATCTTGACGGTGGTGGTGCAGCCTTCGAAGCCAGTTGTCTCACTTTCGTCGTAGGTAATGTAATAGTGCTCGTTTTTCTTATACATGCTGCCGACTGTAAACAGCTCGGCAGTCGTTTGATCCGCGTCAACGGTGTAAACGCCTTTGATGCGGATGCTGACATCCTTTTTCATGGCAAAGCCTTTCTTCAGATGGTATCCGGATACGCCGTGATATCCGCTTTTTCCACATTGCCCCGGAATCCGCCGCCCAGGAAAAGGGCTGCGTTCTGGGTGAACTGCCCGGGATCGTCGCTGACATAAAACGCCGCCGTTCCCGCCTCTTCCCGGCCTGTGAGCAGATCCTTTTCCTCCAAAAGCCGCCGCGCATAGTCGGCCGCAGCCTTCCCGGAATCAATGAGCGCCGTTTCCGGTCCCATGGTATCTCCGATGATCCCGGCAATCACCGGGTAGTGGGTGCATCCCAGGATAAGGGTGTCGCACCCCTCCTCCCGCAGCGACGCCAGGTAATCCTCGGCCACCAGCCGGGTCACCGGGTTTCCCCGCTCCACATAGCCGTTTTCCACCAGCGGAACAAACAGCGGGCAGGCCTTGGAAAAGACCCTCAGTTCCGGATTGATCCGCTTAAGCTCCCGCTCATACGCGCCGGTCCGAATAGTCGTCGCCGTGGCGATGACCCCAACCTTCCCATTTCGGGTAGCCGCCGCGGCCGCGCGGACCGTGGGGTGCAGCACCCCCGTATAGGGGAAGGCAAACCGCTCCGTCAGCGCCGCCGGCAGGGTGGTGGTCACCGTCCCGCAGGCCGCGATCACCATCTTCACCCCGTGGCTGAGGAGAAAATTGACGTCCTGAATCGCGTACCGGACCACGGTTTCCGCGCTCCGGGTGCCGTAAGGGACCCGCCCGGTGTCGCCGAAATACACGATATCCTCACAGGGAAGCACCCGCAACAGCTCCCGCACTGCGGTCAATCCCCCCATGCCGGAGTCCAATACGCCGATGGGACGGTTATCCATTGCTTTCCGCCCTTTCCATAGCCAGCTGGATCAGCCGGTCCAGCAGCGCTCCATAGGTCATTCCCGTGGCCTGCCAGAGCTTGGGATACATGCTGATGGAGGTAAATCCCGGCATAGTGTTCAGCTCATTGAGATAAATTTCGTGGGCCGGCGTCACGAAAAAGTCCACCCGGGAAAGCCCGGAGCAGTCCAGCGTTTTAAACGCCTTCACCGCGATGTCCCGGACCTGGTAAGACAGCTCCTGGCTGATCCGCGCCGGGATGTGTAGCTCCGAGGCCGCGCTTTCGTATTTGGCCTCATAATCGTAGAACTCGTTGGACGGCGTGATCTCGCCCAGCACGGAGGCTTCCGGGTCCTGGTTCCCCAGCACCGCGCACTCCACCTCAATGCCGACAATAGCCTTTTCAATGAGCACCTTGCTGTCGTGAACGAAGGCCAGCTTCACTGCCTGCTCCAGCTCGTTCTCGTCCTTGGCCTTGCTGACCCCTACCGAGGAGCCCGCATTGGCGGGCTTCACAAACACCGGGAAACCCAGGCTATCCACCACCTTCTGGGCGATCTGCTCCGGCCGGAACCGATCCGACCGCTTGACCAGGACATAAGGCGCCATTTTGATGCCCGCGTTCTCCAGCAGCACGTGTGCAAAGGCTTTATCCATACAGATCGCAGAGGCGCAGGTTCCGCACCCGACATAGGGGACCATGCTCATTTCAAACAGTCCCTGAATGGTGCCGTCCTCGCCGTTTTTGCCGTGCAGCACCGGGAAAAAGCAGTCAATGGGCAGAAACGTCAGCGTCTGATCCGCCAGAAGCTTGTAAATCCCCTTTTTCGCGTTATCCGCCGTCACCATGCAGGGACAGCAGTCTGGATGCTTTTCCCACTGGCCGTTGGCGATGTTTTCCACCTCGCCGGGATAAAACAGCCATTTCCCTTTCTTGGTAATGCCGATGCAGACGATTTCATACTGCTCCGTCGGAATATTTGCAATCACAGAGCTGGCCGAAACGCAGGAAACCTCATGTTCGGACGACGCCCCTCCAAACAGGACGGCAATTCGCTGTTTTGCCATAGTGTGTTCCTCCAATTTCTCGGCACAGGCGGCAGAAAAGGCCCTCCCGCGCCGTTGGTAATATCCAAAACAGAGCCGGCCGAAAGGTCTGGTACTCCATTCTATAACCAAAATATTATAACATATTTTCCGATGCATTTCAACTGTTTGTCCCGCTGGATCAGAATTTTCCGGCTCTGGTGCCAGATTATGCACTGCCGAAAGCCTTTATGCCCGGCCGCCCCTCCTAAACGGGGCTACCGGCTGCGGAAAACAGCGTGCAGTTCCTCTAAACGGCAGATGCGGGAGCAATAATCATGCCCCCATTTGCTCTCGTCAAAGAGCAGCACCGCCCGTCGGCTCCCGGCAATGTAGGCTCGCTTGACCAGGGCCTCTTCCTCATTGGCCTCAGTGGCGCCATTTTCCGCGCTGACGCCCCGGCTGGAGAAAAAGGCGTAATCCGCACAGTGGTCCCGGATAAAGTCGCAGGCTGCCGTCCCGACAAAGGATTTGGAGTGGGGCCGCACCCGACCGCCGGTGGTAAACACGGTCAGCTGAGGAAAATCGCTAAGGATATCCGCCGTCCGAATGCCGTTGGTGATAATCGTCAGCTCCTGAAACT
>CAKXAF010000032.1:12771-13666 GCA_934869045.1 uncultured Nitrososphaerota archaeon
CCGCAGCACAGTGGAGCTGGAATCCAAAAACAGCGTCATCCCGTCGGAAACCAACTCCAGCGCCTGCTCCGCCAGCCGGTCCTTGGCCGCGCCGTTCTCCCCAGCCCGGATGGCAAAAGGCGACTCCGCCGCCGCTCCCCGGAGCAGAGCCGCTCCCCCGTGGGTCCGCCGGATAAGCCCCTCCTTTTCAAGAAACTGCAGATCCCGCCGGATCGTCGGCGCGCTGGCATACAGCGTTTCGCACAGCTCGCCTACCGTCACCGCCGCCTTCTGTTCCAGAAGGGTCAGAATCTCCTTCTGCCGGATATAGCCAGACATGTTCCTCCCCCAATCGATCAAATTTTAATCGATTTTGATCATTTCTGCGCGTATTTATGATTTTCTCGCGGATATCCCGCCGGTTCTTTACAAAATCGCTCATTTTTTATTATAATGGAATCGATAACAGAGCGCAAGCCTGTAAATGTTTTTTCAACAGAATGGAGCGGTTTTCATGGAAAATCTTGACGCAATCAAAGAACAGATCTGTGACGTGTGCCACAAAATGTGGCAGCTGGGCTGGGTTGCCGCCAACGACGGCAACGTCTCCGTCCGCCTGGGCGACGGCACCTTCCTGGCCACCCCCACCGGCATCAGCAAAAGCTTCATCACCCCCGACAAGCTGGTCCGCATCAATGACAAAGGTGAGGTCCTAGAGGGCGCCCCTGGCTACAAGCCCTCATCGGAGATCAAAATGCATCTGCGCTGCTATCAGGAACGGGACGATGTAAACGGCGTAGTCCATGCCCATCCTCCCACGGCTACCGGCTACGCAGTGGCGGGGCTCAGCTTGGACGAGTACTCGATGATTGAGACCGTCATCGCCATCGGCTCCATTCCCCTGACCCCCTACGGT
>CAKXAF010000033.1:0-480 GCA_934869045.1 uncultured Nitrososphaerota archaeon
GGATATGCTTCTTCGGAGGAGGTGCGAACCTGTGGAAACGGGATTTCAAAAGCTTCAAGAGGAGAACGAGCGGCTGAGCCGGCTGGCGGAGAGAGATTGGCTGACGGGCCTTTATAACCGCGGGGCGACGGAGGCGAGGATCAATCAATTCCTTCAGGAGAGGGGAAAAGGGCTTCTCTTTGTACTGGATGTGGATAATTTTAAGCAGGTAAACGACCGGTACGGACACATCACAGGGGATGAGACCCTTCGGGAGATCGCACGGGTTCTGGGCAGTATGGCGTTTCGGGAAGACGTGATCGGACGGATCGGCGGCGATGAGTTCGTAATCTATATGCCGGTGGAAGAGAGCGGCGCTTTTCTGGAAGATCGCAGCCGCCAGCTTCGCAGCCGCCTTTCAGAGATTCGGCCTGGACGAGCGGCGTCCAGCCGGATTTCGGTGACGGTGAGTGGAAGCGCCTTCCAGCCAGGGGACGATTA
>CAKXAF010000033.1:490-13659 GCA_934869045.1 uncultured Nitrososphaerota archaeon
CATCCAACTTTTCGATCGTGCGGATCAACACCTTTTGGAGAGGAAACGCCGGCGGAAGCGGAACAGCGGAGAAACATCCGACCAGCAGGGGATTGGAACGGATGTCCGGCGGATCTGCGGGGAATTAAAGGAGCTGGCCCTGATGGCGGGCGCATACTGTCAGGACTACGATACCTTTAAGAGCATTTTCCGTTTTGTCGAGCGGCGTCTGCGGCGCACCCAAGGAAGCGCATTTATCATCCTGTTTACGGTGATGGACCGAAGAGGCGACTTTCCGCCGCTGGCGGCGCGGGAACGTCAGATGGATACGCTTCAGAGTGTGATACAAACCTCTCTGCGGCTGGGGGATGTTTTTACACAATATACCAGCTGCCAGTATCTGGTTCTGGTTTCCGATTTGACGCAGGACGATGCAGATATGGTGGCGGAACGGGTCCGGAACGCCTTCTACAGAGAGACGGACGCAGGGGAGGGGCGCATTTTGCTGCATCACTGTTACCCGATGTCACCGGTTGAGGCCGGATAAAATTGTCGATTAAAAGCGCGGGGCTTAAAAAGCTCCGCGCTTTTCTAGGAGGAGTTTGATGGAAGAACTGAGAAGTCAGAAAATGCGGCGGCTGGCCCCGGAGATGGATCCTCTGCGTCTGGGGACCGGCTGGATGCCGGAGGATTTGTCCAAGCCGCAAATCCTGGTCGAAAGCACGGCCGGTGACAGTCATCCCGGAAGTGTGCATCTGGGACGCCTGACAGAACAGGTGCGGAAGGGGATTGCGGCGGCGGGGGGATTCGGCGCCCGGTATTCCTGCACGGACATCTGCGACGGAGAGAGCCAAGGCACCGACGGCATCAATTTCAGCCTGGCCAGCCGGGAGATGATTGCCAATATGATCGAGATCCACGCTAACGCTACGCCCTTTGACGGTGCGGTTTATCTGGCCAGCTGTGATAAGGGGCTGCCGGCGGTGCTGATGGGGATGGCGCGGGTCAATGTCCCCTCTGTCATTCTGCCGGGCGGAGTGATGAGCGCGGGGCCGGAGCTGCTGACCTTGGAGCAGCTGGGAAAATACAGCGCCTGTTTCCAGCGGGGAGAAATCTCTGAGGAACGGCTGGATTGGGCCAAGCGAAACGCCTGTCCCGGCTGCGGCGCGTGCAGCTTTATCGGGACGGCGTCTACCATGCAGATCATGGCGGAAAGCCTGGGGCTGGCCTTGCCGGGGACAGCGCTGCTCCCCGCTTCCGGTTTGGAACTGGAGGAGGCGGCTGTTCGTGCCGGGGAACAGGCTGTGGCGTTGGCCCGCAGTGGACTTCGTCCCGGAGACATTGTGACCCGGGAGAGCTTCGAAAATGCCATTCTCGTTCACGCGGCGGTTTCGGGCAGCACCAACTGCCTGCTGCACCTCCCGGCCATTGCCCACGAGTATGGGATTACCATCACTGGGGACGATTTTGACCGGCTGCATCGGGGGGCGAAGTATTTGCTGGACATCCGGCCGGCAGGGCGCTGGCCCGCAGAATTTTTTGGCTGCGCTGGGGGGACGCCCGGTATCATGGAGGAGATCCGAGACTGCCTGCATCTGGATGCGCGGACGGTCACCGGCCGAACGCTGGGGGAGAATCTGGACGAGCTGAAGCAAAACGGCTACTATCAGCGCTGCCAGGAGCGCCTGGAGGCGGTCAACCGGCGGTGCGGTCTGCACCTTTCACGGGAGGATATCATCCGGCCAGCGGCGCGGCCCCTGGGGAGCAGCGGGAGCATCGCGGTGCTGCGGGGAAATCTTGCGCCGGAAGGGGCGGTGATCAAACATACCGCCTGTCCGCCGGAGATGTTTGACGCAGTACTGACGGCACGGCCCTTTGACAGCGAGGAGGAATGCCTGGATGCGGTGCTCAGCCATCGGGTCCGAAAGGGAGACGCAGTATTTATCCGCTATGAGGGGCCAAAAGGCAGCGGGATGCCGGAGATGTTTTACACCTCCGAGGCGATCAGCAGTGACAAGGAGCTGGGGCGAAGCATCGCGCTGATTACCGACGGGCGGTTCTCCGGCGCCTCAACCGGGCCGGTGATCGGGCACTGCAGTCCGGAGGCAGCTGCGGGCGGCCCCATTGCGCTGGTGGAGGAGGGAGACCTCATCGAGCTGAGCGTGGAGAAGCGGCTGCTGGCTATTGTGGGGGTTCGCGGGGAGCGGAAAACCCCGGCGGAGATGGAGACGATCCTGGCGGATCGGCGCGCCCGCTGGCGTCCGCGTCCTCCGCGCTATAAAAAGGGCGTGCTGCGTCTTTTCAGTGAGCTGGCGGCAAGTCCCATGAAAGGCGCTTATCTGGATTTTGAGGAGTAAGGAAACGGGGTTCGGAATGCAGCATGGAAAAAGCCAGCAGGGCAAGATCCTGCTGGCTTTTCTGTCTGACGGGTTTCTCTCCTGCGTCCCCCTGTACAGTCTGTGCGGGGAGGGTCAGGCGGTTTCAATACTGGCAGCAGCTTCAAGGTTCAGCTTCAGGACGGCGGCCTCCCGCATTTTGTATTTGAGGATCTTCCCGGCGGCGTTCATGGGGAAAGCGTCCACAAAATCCACGTAACGGGGGACTTTGTGCTTGGCCATATGATCCAGGACGTATTGTTTGAGTTCGGCTTCTGTCATGGACTCGCCGGGTTTCAGAATGACGCAGGCCATGATCTCCTCGCCATACTGTTTGTCGGGGACGCCGATAACCTGAACGTCGGAGACCTTCGGATGCGTGTAGATGAATTCCTCGATCTCCTTGGGGTAGATGTTCTCGCCCCCGCGGATGATCATGTCCTTGATGCGGCCGGTGACCTTGTAATTTCCGTCGGGGAGCCGGCGCAGCATATCCCCGGAATGGAGCCAGCCGTCCTTGTCAATGGCGGCGGCAGTGGCGCTGGGCATTTTATAGTAACCCTTCATAATGTTGTAGCCCCGGGCGCAGAATTCGCCGTCCACGTTGTCAGGGAGTTCCTCTCCGGTCTCAGGATCGACGATTTTGCACTCAACCCCGAAGATGGGGCTGCCCACAGTGTTGACACGGGTCTCAATGGAATCGGTAATTTTGCTCATGGTGGTGGCGGGAGAAGCCTCGGTCTGGCCATAGGTGATGCAGATATCGGTCATATGCATTTTCTCGATGACGTCCTGCATGACCTTAACCGGACAGGGCGATCCGGCCATGATGCCGGTACGCATACAGCTGAAGTCGGTTTTTTCAAAGTCCTCATGCCCCAGCATGGCAATGAACATGGTGGGAACCCCATGGAAGGCGGTGATTTTTTCCCGGTTGATGCAGTCCAGACCCTTTTTGGGGGAGAACGCCGGAATGGGGGACATGGTGACGCCGTGGGTCATGGAGGCGGTCATGGCCAGCACCATGCCGAAGCAGTGGAACATGGGCACCTGAATCATCATCCGGTCGGCAGTGGAGAGATCCATGCAGTCGCCGATGGCTTTTCCGTTGTTAACCACGTTATAGTGGGTCAGCATAACGCCTTTGGGGAAACCGGTGGTACCGGAGGTGTACTGCATGTTGCAGACATCGTGCTTGCTGACGGCAGCGGCGCGGCGGTAGACCTCTTCCACCGGCACTTTGGCAGCCAGCTCCAGACTTTCCTGCCAGGTATAGCAGCCAGGCTGTTCCGAATCCACTGTGATGATGTTGCGGAGGAAAGGGAGCTTGCGGATGTAAAGGGGGTCGCCCTTTTTGGCAGTGGCCAGTTCGGGACAGAGTTCCTTCATAATAGAAATGTAGTCAGAATCCTTGTAGCCGTCGATCATGACCAGGGTGTGGGTGTCAGACTGGCGGAGCAGGTACTCGGCCTCGTGGATTTTATAGGCGGTGTTGACCGTAACTAGAACCGCGCCGATTTTGGTGGTGGCCCAGAAGGTGATATACCACTGGGGGACATTGGTAGCCCAGATCGCCACGTGGTCGCCGGGTTTGACGCCCATGGCGATGAGAGAGCGGGCAAAGGTGTCCACGTCATCGCGGAACTCCGCGTAGGTGCGGGTGTAGTCCAAGGTGGTGTAGCGGAAGGCGTACTGGTCGGGGAACTCCTCCACCATCCGGTCCAGAACCTGGGGGAAGGTCAGGTCGATAAGGGTCTCCTTGGGCCAGACATACTTGCCGGTACCGGCACGGTTATCCTGAAGGCGGCCGGTAGAGCGGGTCCTGCCCAGATAGGGATTCATAAAGTTGGCGAAGTGGGGGAAAACAATGCCTGCGTCGCTCAGGTCCGGGGCGTACTGCTTGAGCCATTCCAGGGAGACGTAGCCTTCATAATTGATGGAATTCAGGGTGCGGATAATGTCGTCCATGGGGAGGTCGCCTTCGCCCATAAGGCGATAGCAGACCCTGCCCCCATCCATAACCGAGTCTTTCACATGGGCATATTTGATATAAGCCCCCAGGTTGGTGACAGTCTGCTCCGGGGACTCTCCCGCGAAGCGATAAGGGTGATGAACATCCCAGAGGGCGGCTACGTTGTCGCTCCGGACCTGGTTTAACAGATCCCGGAGACGGGCGGTGTTGGCGTAAACGCCGTTGGTTTCTACCAGAAGGGTGACGCCCGCTTTTTCTGCATCAGGAACCAGCGCCTTCAGGCCGTCCAGCACTACGGCATCGTCCACCTCCCCTTCCGGTGCGGCAGTCAGGTCGCCGAGAATGCGGATGTAAGGGGTTCCCAGCCTGGAAGCCAGAGCGATGTATTCCCGGATCTCCCGGAGCGTTTCCTCCCGCCGGTCCGCGAACTTCAGGGCGCAGCCGGTGGAAAGGCAGGGGATCTCCAGATGCTGCTTCGCCAGCATGACGATGGTGGCAGGAAGATTTTCCTCCTGGAAGGGACGCGCGTGGACGGAGAAGATATCATTTCCCAGCCCGCGCAGTTCGATGCCGGAAAAGCCAAAATCTTTGGCCATGGAATAGATGTCCTTCCAGTCGAAATCTGGACAGCCGAGAGTTGAAAATGCCAGTTTCATCTTGCGATTCCTCCAAATCTATGGGTCTTTCTGCAACGAAAAACGCTTTCGCCTCTTGTTCCCAAGAGACGAAAGCGCAAGCTTCCGCGGTACCACTCCTGTTGGCACAACGCCGTGCCCAACTTATCTCCTTGATAACGGGAGGAAACCCGGATCGGCTTAATCGGCAGCGCCTTTCAGCCGTCTGCTCCAGGGTGAGCGCGCAATCCCTGCTATGCCGCCTCACAGCATCCGGCGGCTCTCTGAAATAGCGGCAGACTGTTTGAAGTCCCTTTCGTCGCATTTTTGTGAAATTTTTCTTGATTATACCATATATAATTCGATTTGTAAAGGCCTTTTCGAAATTAATTTCCAGAAAGGCAAATAGCCCCCCCTTTTTTTGACATTTGGTACTCCTCTCATTCAAATACAAAGAAGTTTTCGTTGATTTTGACAAGGGCACAGTTGACAAAATTTTTAGCTGCCGATATGATAGAAGAAAGACAGAAATGGAAAACTGCAGCGACAGGGGGAGACAGCTATGTATCGGGTGCTCATTGCGGAAGACGAGGCGCTGGTTCGGATGGGGCTGAAGACCATGCCGGATTGGGGAAAGCTGGATATGCAGGTGGCGGGGGATGCTGCGGACGGCCGGGAAGCCTATGCGATGTACCGGGAGTTGCGGCCGGACATCCTGATCACGGATATCCGGATGCCCGGCATGGACGGAATGGAGCTGATTCGGAAGATCCGTGGGTCGGATTCCCGGATCAAGATTGTCATTCTTTCCTGCCTGGACGAGTTCCGGCTGGTGCAGCAGGCCATGGAACTGGGGGTTTCCAGCTACATCCTCAAGCTGACGGCCGGGATTGCGGAGATCGAGCAGACGATCCGGAATGTTAAGGCTGTGCTGGATGAGGAAGCCCGGGCCGCCGCCCCGCTGGAGTGGCTGAATCTGGCCATTGTCCGGGAACAGGTGATGGAGAATTATCTGTTTGATCAGACCCTTCCGACGGCGGATTTCGAAAATTGTGTCCGTCAGCTTCCGCTGCGGCTGGCGCCGGAGAATCTGCGGGTCGTCATGTTTCGCCTTCCCAGCGGCGGCAGGCTGTCCCCATGCCGTCAGGATCCGTCCGGGAGGCCGCTGCGTCGGTTTGTGCTGGATCTGCTGGGGGAGGTGCTGGCAAAGTTCCCATTCGGGGAATGCTGCGGGGATTCCCAGACGGAATACTGTCTGCTGCTGAGCTTTCCGGGGATGAGTCCGGCAGAGGCGGAACGCTGGACTGGGGAAGTACTGCAGGCTGTGCGGGAAACCCTTCTCAAATCCCTGGGAGTTGAACCGGTTTTTGGAGTCAGTTCTCTGGGCAGCGGCTTTGACGGACTTCCTGGCCTTCGGAAGGAAGCGTGGGAGCTGCTCCGGGAGGGGGAAGGCTCTGCGGATGTACAGCCGAAGGTCGCGGAAGCGGTGCGCTACCTGCAGGAGCATTACGCCGAAAATATCTCCCTTCAGTCGGTAGCCGACCGCCTGAATGTGACGCCCAACTATCTCGGCCACCTTTTTGTCCGGTTTTTGGAGACGCCGTTCACCGATTTTTTGGGAAAGGCCCGGGTGGAAGCCGCGAAAAAGCTCTTAGCGGATCCCGCCCGGAAAATCTACGAGGTAGCGGAGGCTGTTGGGATTTTCAATCCGTCCTATTTCATCCGGGTCTTTAAAAAATACACCGGTATGACACCCAACGAATACCGGTATGGAGGCGGATATGAGGCAAAGTAAGAGCCTGCGGAGGCTTAGGCAGGCGGCAGGCGGTATTCGGGGGAAATTTCTGGCGTACTTTGCCATCGGAACGGTTCTGCTGCTGTCCCTGGCGTCACTGCTGAGCTATCGGGTCATGTCCGGATCGGTGCAGCGGATCAACGAGCGGACGGCCAATTCGGAATTTGCGCAGATTTCCGTCAATCTGCAGAGTCTGTACGACAACATAAACCGGCAGATTGACGCGCTGTTGTTTCAGGAGGCGACCCAGACGCTTCTGCGCTACGATGAGCAGAAGGAATTGGATATTATTTATGCGGTCAGCGATTTCTCCAAATCCATCGCCAATATGATTTCGAATTTTCCTTACATCCATTCGGTTTATCTGTTCCTGGATGACGGAAGGGCCCTGTGCGCCACAGCCAGCAACATGCGGCGCTTTATTTACGACTGGAGTCCCCAGCCCTCCGACGCGGTGGAGGAGCAGGTCCTGACCTACCGGGAGCGGCATATGGCGTTGGTCGGCGGGCTGACGGACCGGGATTATCCTCTGGAGTCTCTGACGCAGCGGCCGGAGCAGAACCTGATCTCTGCTATCCGAACAGCCAAGGGCGGGCGGCTGGTCATCAACCTGTATGAGGAATACTTCAGCACCCTGTATCTTGGAATCGCGGAAAACGGCAGCAGCGTTATTCGGTTGGTCGGAGAGGCCGGAAACGTACTGTCTTCCCGGAGCAAAGAAGAGCTGGGCCGGCAGTATGCGTATTACGGAGAGCTGCCCTCACCGGCGGCCGACGGCCAGCTGACCGATTGGGACGCGGGTATGCAGGTGCTCTGGTCCTATCTGCCCGCCGCCCGGGTCTGGATCGTCAATGAGATCGGGCTGGACGTTTATTGGAAGGATCTTTCTGATGTGGTGGGTACCGTGCTGATTACCTTTTTGGCTGGGCTGATACTGCTCTGTGCCTTTTTCCTGCTCTGGATGAACCAGGTCCTGGCACCCCTGGGACAGCTCTGCGCCGGGATGCGCCGGGTGGGCGAGACTGGAGAATACGACCAGGCGCTGCCGGTTCCGTCCCGGCGGGAGGATGAACTGACCCAGCTGGTTCGGCATTACAACCGGATGCTCCGGGATCTGCAGGAGCTGACCCGGCGGCAAAAGCAGGCCGAGGAGGAAAAGCGCCTGAGCGAGCTGCGGGCGCTGCGCAACCAGATCAATCCTCATTTTTTATTCAATACGCTCAACAACATCAAGTGGATGGGACTTCTGTCCGGATCCTCTCAGGTGGCGGAGTGCATCACCGCTCTGGGCGGGATCATCCAACCGATGTTCCGGACCAACGACCCGCTGTGCAGCCTGGAGGAGGAGTTGCAGTCGGTGCGCCTCTACCTCAAAATTATGAATATCCGCTATGAGGGTGGAATCGTTTACGAGGAAATGGTGGAGGAGGAGCTGAAGGAACGTCCGGTATTACGCTTTATTCTCCAGCCGCTGTTTGAAAACGCGATATCCCATGGGTTCCGGGAGCGGAACCACCACGGCGTTATCCGGCTGCGCGCCTTGCGGGACGGCAGCTGGCTGCGGATTCAGGTTGTGGACGACGGGCAGGGGTTGTCGGATCCAGAACTTCTGGAACTGAACCAGCGGCTTCTTTCCGGAGAAGGAGGGGGAATCGGCCTGCTGAACACCAGCCGGCGGCTGGCCCTTCACTATGGTCCGCCCTGCGGCGTGCAGCTGTTCTGCAATCCGGACGGCGGGCTGTGCGCGGTGCTGACTCTTCCGCTGGAGGAAATGCCGGGGAGTGTGGAATCCGGACAGTAATCTGGGAATTTGGATATTTTTTCGTTCTGTCTCCAATTTCATCGTTGAATCAGACGGCAAAGAGTAGATTTTCAAGATTTACTTTTGCCGTCTTGTTTTTTATAATAGAAGTGGAAAAACAAACAGAAATACAGAAAGGAACGAATGATTTGTGTACAAAAAATCCAAGAAATACACTTCGATCAAGCCGGATCGGCTGAAGCTAACCTTGCTGGCGCTGCCCTTTGCGGTCTTTGTTTTCCTGTTCTCCTATGTGCCGCTGCTGGGGTGGGGGCTTGCCTTTTTCGACTACAAGCCTGGGCTCTCGCTGGATAAGATCAAATTCGTGGGGTTTAAGTATTTCAAGCTGATGTTCTTCTACAAGGAGGACATTTTGAACGCTTTGCTGAACACGCTGGTCCTGAGTTTCCTCTCCATGGCGGCGTCTGTGCTGCCCATCGTCTTCGCCATTCTGCTGACGGAGCTGCGGCACAGCCGGATGCGGAAGGTCATTCAGACGGTGGTGACCCTGCCCCATTTCGTTAGCTGGATCATTGTATATGCCCTCTGCTTTGCTCTCTTTTCCAGCAGCGGAATGGTGAGCCAGACGCTGCTGGCCCTAGGGCTGGCGGATAAGCCGCTGGGACTGATGACCAACGCCTCCACGGCCTGGCTGTTTATGACGCTGTTGGGGATCTGGAAGGAGCTGGGATGGAACTCCATCATCTACCTTGCAGCCATCACCGGCATCGATGAGGAATATTACGACGCAGCCAGGGTGGACGGCGCAGGGCGGTTTCGGTGCATCTGGCACATCACGGTGCCGGGACTGATGCCCACCTTTATCGTCCTGCTTTTGCTCAAGGTCGGGAACCTGCTGTCTGTGGGCTTCGACCAGTACCTGGTCTTCAACAACGCCATGATCTCCAGCCGCCTGGAAGTGCTGGATCTCTACACCTACCGCATCGGAATTGGGACGCAGGATTACTCTTTTGCGGTGGCGGTGGGCATTGTAAAATCAGCGGTGAGCCTGCTGATGCTGTTCAGCGTCAACGCGCTGGCCAAACGGGTTAGGGGGGAGAGCATCATATGAAATGCAGGCGGACTCCCGGGACGGTTGTCTTCGACTGGTGCAACGGTCTGATTCTGGCGCTTTTTGCGCTGATCTGCGTGTACCCCTTCTATTACATGCTCTGCTACGCCTTCAGCGACCCCGGTGAAGCAATGAAAGGTATTTCCCTGGCGCCAAGGGGCTTTACGCTGGAAAATTTTCGGGCGGTGGCGGAACTGGGGACCATCCCACAGGCAGCCTTTATCTCCGTTTTCCGGACAGCTGCCGGGTCAGTGGTCACATTGGTCTGCTGCAGCTTTTTCGGATATCTGGTTTCCAAGCAGGAGATGTATTTCCGGAAATTCATCTACCGGTTCGTCATTGTTACGATGTATGTCAGCGGCGGGCTGATCCCCACCTACCTGGTCATGCGGGCTTACGGGCTGCGGAACACGCTGCTGGTCTACATCCTGCCCGGGGCGGTTTCCGCATATTACGTGATCCTGATCAAGACCTTTATCGAGCAGCTCCCCCCTTCTTTGGAGGAGGCGGCCAAAATGGAGGGCGCGGGTATCTTCACCTGCTACACCCGGATCGTCCTGCCGCTGTCCAAGCCAATTCTGGCGACCATCGCGCTCTTTGCCATGGTCGGGCAGTGGAACAGCTGGTTTGACACCCATATTTACATGACCCGTCCGGAGTATTACCCGCTCCAGTACATCCTTTACAACTATCTTCAGGAGGCACAGCGGACGGCTTCCGCCATGGCGGATGGGCTGGAGGCTGAGGGCGTCCGGATGACTCCCAACACCGTTCGGATGACCATTACGGCCATTTCCACCATTCCGATCATGCTGGTTTACCCCTTCATGCAGCGCTATTTCGTCAAGGGCATCATGCTCGGGGCGGTAAAAGGCTAATCGCGAACATCAAATTTTATTTTCAGAAAGGCGGATTATTATGAGAACATGGCACCGGCATACCAAACTGGCATCCTGGACAAGCCTCCTGCTGGCAGCGGCGCTGCTGGCCGGCGGATGCGGCGGAAATGGCGGAGAAAGCGGCGGAAGCATCCCGAACGGTTCCTCCCAGCTGGCTTCCACCTCTGGCGGGGACGTCACAGACGAGCGGATCGATGTCAACATCATCGCAGTCAACGGAAATTTTGCGAGCTTTAAAGACGCGGAGGGAACGCCGGTACTGGAGGAGCTCCAAAATCAAACCAACGTCAACCTGACATTGACGCCCGTGGATGCGGACAAGTGGAATGTTATCCTGGCGGGCGGTGATACCACGGATCTGCTGATGTATCCCCACGCCGATTATCTGACGACGCTCATCGACGGGGAACTGATTCTCCCGCTGGATGACCTGATCAGCCAGTATGGGGAATGGATCACCAGGAACTGCCCGGAGCGCCTGGACTTTGTAAAGGAAATGGCCCCGGATGGAAAAACAGTATATTGCCTGCCGTATTCTGCCGGAGCGGAGGGGGGCAACTCCAAAGCAACCAACTCCCTGCTGCTGACCCGCTGGGATTACTACAAAGAACTGGGTTATCCGGAGATCAAAACCCCAGACGATTATCTGAATCTGCTGGCGGAAATGCAGAAAAAGCATCCCACTACCGATGACGGCCTGCCGGTTTACGGCTTCAGCCTCTACAATGCGGACAATGCTCTATATCCCGTGACCATGTATATGCGCTGCTTCGGTACGCAGGGATACAATGAATGGATCGACACTAGGGTCGACGATAACTCTTTCTGCTACGCCTACACCGAAGAGGACAGCCCCTTCTGGAAGAGCTTGGACTTTTTCCATAAAGCCTACAATTTGGGCCTTCTGGATCCGGACTCCTTTACCCAGAAGAGCGAGGATGAATACGCCAAGGCTGCCAACGGCCAGGTCCTGGCACCGATGTGGCGGGATCATATCATGGCTATCCAGGCGGAATGGCTGGCGGAGGATCCGGAGAATCCCCGGGGATATGCGATCCTTCCCATGGAGGGGACCTACATCATTGAAAATAAAAATGCGGTTGTAGGCGGCTCCTTCAGTGCGTCCATCGCAAAGACCTGCAAAAACCCGGAGAGGGTGATGCAGTTCCTCAATTATATCTACAGCCCGGAGGGCGCACGGACGATCTTCAGTGGTGTTAAGGGCGAACACTGGGATGTGATTGACGGCGTGGCACAGCCTTTGGACTCCGCAATTCAGATGAAGAAGGAAAGCGGCGATGCCTGGCTCAAATCCGGCGTCAGCAACGCGGCTCTCTACGGCATGGTCGGCGTAGCCCGGGGCGTAATGCTCGATGATGGGGCGCCTGCGGATCTATATCGGAGCGAGGGCTACTTTGTCAAGGATCTGGATGCTGTTGATGAGGATTTCTGCAGCTATTACGGCGACTACGCTTATCCCAACGAGGTCCTTTTGGATAAAGGCGTCAAGGACTTCTCCAATTTGGATATGCGGATCGCCAGTGGTTACGGCACGGCTCCGGAGGACATTCAGCGTATTGACACCAAGCTTTTGGATATGGCGCTCAAGGCCATCCCCACACTGATTATGGCTGGAGACGACGATTCCTTTGCCAAACTGAAAGCGGATACCATCCAGTCCTTTGCCGAAGCGGGCGCAGATCAGTCACGGGAGTGGTGGGAAGGCCGTCACGGTGAATTGATGGAAAAATACGAAAAATAAGGGTTTTGCAGCCCCGGCAGATGAAGCTGGGGCTGTTTTCCCTGTGAGATTTTCAAAATAGCGGGACTCTCCTTCAACAGAAAATGACAGGACGGCATGAAAAAGTGCCGTTGGAAAGGTGGCAAGCAAAATGAGCGGAAAAGCAGTGGAGCCGGGGCTGGAGATGCGGTTTCGACCCTATGAGAATTACCGGACGTTTCAAAACCCGCCGGATTTTTCCTGGCCCTGGATAGAGAAGGCGGACAGCTATGACCTCATCGTCTGTCGGGACCGGGAACTGAAGGACATCGCGTACAGCCGCTATGAAAACCGGGTGAACTACTACAATTTCCCGGAGGTGTTCAAGCCGGGGCTGTACTACTGGAGCGTGCGCCATTGCCGGGACGGCAGGGCCTCCTCCTGGGAACCCGCCCGGCGCTTTCTGCTGGATCCGTCCGCCCGGCCTTTCCCGGTACCGGACGTAGAGGTCCTGCTTTCGCGGATCGCGGAGGGCCATCCGCGGATTTACACCAACGCGCGAGGGCTGGCGGAGTTCCGGAAGGAGATGCTCGCGCCGGACAATACCTACTTCCCAATGGTGATGCGGGCGTTAACCGGCTTTATGGCGGAGCCCTTCCCGGAGGAGAAGGATGCCGACCCTCTGGACGCCAATCCCTATACGATGTTCGGGCTGTTCCAGCACGCTGCGGAGACTACCAAGGCCGCCTGCGACCAGGTGACCTTCAGTGCTTTCGCCTATCTGGTGACGGAGGATGAAGCCATCGGCCGGTATGCGGTAGACTGCCTGCTCCGTCTGGCGGCATGGGACCCGGATGGCGTGACCACCTACTCCCTAAACGACCAGGCCCATCGGCGGATTGCGGTTTATTCGGCGCTGGCTTACGACTGGATCTCCTCCCT
>CAKXAF010000034.1:0-1258 GCA_934869045.1 uncultured Nitrososphaerota archaeon
AGGATAAGCTGGGCGACAAAATGACCAAGGTAATCACCACGGTCAGTGCGGTGCTGGGCTTTGGAATCGCCATCCTGCTCTTTATGTTCCTGCCCTCTTTTCTGGTGGGGCTGCTGAAAGGGGTCCTGCCCCGCTGGGGACTGTCTATCGTGGAGGGGGTGCTGAAAATCGGCCTGTTTATCGGCTATCTGGCTCTGGTGAGCCTGATGCCTGACATGAAGCGGCTGTTCCAGTACCATGGTGCAGAGCACAAGACGATTTTCTGCTACGAAGCCGGGCAGGAGCTGACGGTGGAGAACATCCGCGGCCAGAGTCGGTTCCATCCCCGCTGCGGCACCAGCTTCCTGCTGATCGCCCTGGTTCTGGGGATTCTGGTGTTTTCGGTGGTGACCTGGAGCAATCCGGTGATTCGGACCCTGTTAAAGCTGACGATGATGCCCATCGTGGTGGGCTTCGCTTATGAGCTGATCAAACTGGCGGGACGGTATGACAACCTGTTCACCCGGGTCATCTCCTTCCCGGGGCTGAAGCTCCAGCATCTGACCACCCGGGAACCGGACGACAGCATGATCGAGGCGGCCATCGCGTCCATGAAGCCGGTACTGCCGGAGCAGAAAGGCGAGGATCAGTGGTAAATCGGGGGAAAACGGAACTTCAAAAAGTATATGAATCGATAAAAAATACGCTCCGTATTCAATTTGAGGAGGCGGATTTCGAAGCGCTGGAGCTGATACGCATGGTGTGCGGCGCATCCCGGCAGGATCTGATGCTGGGAAAGGATGTGCCGGTGTCAGCGGGGCAGCGGGAGCGGTTGGAGAAGCTGGTCCGCCGGCGGATGGGGCATGAACCCCTTCAATATCTGCTGGGGGAGTGGGATTTTTTCGGGCGGACCTTTGCGGTGGGCCCGGGCGTGCTGATCCCCCGGGCAGACACGGAGCCTTTGGCGGAAGCCTGCCTGCAGCTGCTCAAAGGTACGGAACACCCCCGGGTGCTGGATCTCTGCGCTGGGACGGGATGCATCGGCATCACGCTGGCATTGGAGCGGCCCGATGCGGAGGTCTGGGCGGTGGAGAAATCTCCGGAGGCCTACCGTTATTTTCAGCGGAACAACGAGGCCTACGGCGGGTGCGTTCAGGGCATTTTGGGGGACGCTTTGGAGCCGGAGATTGTTTCCGGGAGCTTCGACCTCATTGTCTCCAATCCGCCGTATCTGACCCGGGCGGAAATGGAGGATCTGCAGCCGGAAGTTGCCCGCGAG
>CAKXAF010000034.1:1268-7021 GCA_934869045.1 uncultured Nitrososphaerota archaeon
GCTATGGCATTATACGGAAGGGAAGACGGGTTATTTTTCTACAGAGAGTTTTCAAAAAGGTATCCGTCAAGGCTGAAAAGCGGGGGCATGCTGGCTTTTGAGATCGGACAGGGTGAGGAAGACGCGGTCTGCGGTTTTTTGGCAGAATCCGGCATGATTTCCATTTGCCAAAAGCGGGATCTTCATGGTATAATAAGAGTAATCACTGCGCGGAACAAACTTTCCGGCCGGGGAGACGCGGCGGAAGTATGACGGAGGTAAAAAGAGATATGGCAAAGGCAAAAGCGGTTGCCCCGGTGACTCCCATTGAGTCCCCGGAGGAAAAGAAGAAAGCCCTTCAGACTGCGATTGAGCAGATTGAGAAAGCCTACGGCGCCGGCTCCATTATGAAGCTGGGGCAGAACACCCATCTGGATGTGGACGTGATCCCTACCGGCTCCCTGGCGCTGGACTTGGCGCTGGGAGTGGGCGGCGTCCCCAAGGGGCGGATCATCGAGATTTACGGGCCGGAATCCTCCGGTAAGACCACGGTGGCCCTCCAGATGGTGGCACAGGCTCAGAAAAGAGGCGGCGAGGCCGCCTTCATCGATGTGGAGCACGCCTTGGATCCAGCCTATGCCCGGGCGCTGGGGGTGGATATTGACAATCTCCTGGTTTCTCAGCCCGACACCGGTGAGCAGGCCCTGGAAATTGCCGAGGCGCTGGTGCGATCCGGCGCTCTGGATATCGTGGTCTTCGACTCGGTGGCCGCTATGGTCACCAAAGGCGAGATTGAAGGCGAGATGGGCGACGCCCACGTGGGACAGTTGGCGCGGCTGATGTCCCAGGCCATGCGGAAGCTGACTGCCATCGTCGGCAGGAGCAACTGCGTCGCCATATTCATCAACCAGATCCGGGAAAAAATCGGCGTTGCCTTCGGCAATCCGGAGACGACCACCGGCGGCCGGGCCCTGAAATATTTTGCCACCATCCGTATCGATGTCCGCAAGGGCGAGGCGATTAAGGACGGCAACGAGGTCATCGGAAACGTCACAAAATGCAAGGTCGTGAAAAATAAGGTCGCGCCGCCTTTTAAGGAAGCGGTTTTTGACCTGATGTACGGTGAAGGCACCTCCTATGAAGGGGAGATCATTGACATCGGTTCGGTGCTGGGCATCATCGCTAAGTCCGGCTCCTGGTTCAGCTATAAGGGCGAACGCATCGGCCAGGGCAAGGAGCGCGCCAAGGAATTCCTCAAAGGGCATCCGGAAATCTGCGCGGAAATTGAGCAGATCATCCGCGACAACATCGACAACTTTGTCATGGCTCCGGTGAAGGGCGCCAAGCAGGGCAGCATGGAGCTGCGCAAAGGCGTGACCATCAAGCTGGGCGGGGAAACCATTACGCCGCCGGAGCGTAAGGCAGAGCCAGCGGCTCCAGTGGATGACCCGGCTGCGCCGGATGATGCTCTGACCGATATTGATCTGGATGTAGAAGCGGATCTGGAAGATTTTGAAGAATGAGGATCACAGCGATAACCAAGAAAAAAGGCACCCGGTGGCAGGTGGATGTGGATGAGGAATATTGGACGATCCTGGACGCCGAGATCATCGTGGATCACCACCTGAAAACGGGAATCGAGCTGACTGAGGCGCGGATGGAGGAGATCCTCCGTGCCGCCGATCTGCGCAGGGCCCGGGAGAGGGCGTTATACCTGCTGGACTATCGGGATCATTCCCGGGCGGAGCTGGTGGAGAAGCTCTCTCGGAACGTGGACCGGGAGATCGCCCTGGAGGTAGTGGACCGTTTGAGTGAACTGGGGCTCATCAATGATGACGCCTACGCCAAAAAGCTGGCCCGGCAACTGATTCTGACCAAGAAATACGGCCCCCGGCGAGCGGTTTACGAGCTGCGGATGAAGGGGATCGACCCGGGGACGGCTGCGGAGGCTGTGGATGAGGTGGAGCCAGAGGAGGGCCTTTTGGAGAATCTGGTTCTGCGGAAGTACGGCCGGTACCTGCAGGACGATGAAGACGGAAAGGGCCGGGATAAGGCGATCCGGGCTCTGATGCGGCTGGGCCACGGATATTACGACGCGGCTGCGGCGGTGGACGCGGCGGCCGCCAGGCTGACGAAAGAAAACGGCGGGGAATTGGACCCCGATGAATAAATCCAACTGGAAAGGAACCTTTGCCATATGCCAACAAAAATCGGAATGGTATCCCTGGGATGCCCTAAAAATCAGGTAGACGCGGAGCTGCTGATGCACCGGCTCCGCCGGGAGGGGTTTGAGCTGAGTCAGGACCCCGCTCTGGCGGAGGCGGTAATCATCAACACCTGCGGCTTCATCGAAAGCGCCAAGCAGGAGGCGATCGACAATATTCTGGAGTACAGCACTCTGAAAAAAGAGGGGCGGATCAAAAAGATCATCGTCACCGGCTGCCTGGCCGAACGGTACCGGCAGGAGATTGCGGAGGAAATGCCCGAGGTGGACGCCGTGGTGGGTATCGGCTCCAATGCGGAAATCGCGGATATTATCCGGGATACCTTCTGCGGGGATAAGGTCTACCGGTTCGGGGAGAAGTGCGGCCTGCCCCTGGAAGGCGGGCGGGTCCTCAGCACCCTGCCCTTTTATGCCTATCTGAAGATCGCGGAGGGCTGCGATAACTGCTGCTCCTATTGTGCGATCCCCTCCATCCGGGGGCGGTTCCGCAGCCGGCCCATGGAGAATATCCTGACGGAGGCCCGGGATCTGGCGGCGCGGGGGGTCAGGGAACTGGTGGTCGTCGCCCAGGACACTACCAAGTACGGTCAGGATCTCTATGGCGAATACCGTTTGGCGGCGCTTCTGCGGGAGCTGGCCAAAATTGAGGGCTTCCGTTGGATCCGGGTGCTGTATGCCTATCCGGAGCGGATCACCGACGAACTGCTGGAGGTGATCGCCTCCGAGCCGAAAATCACCAAATACCTGGATATCCCGCTGCAGCACTGCGATCAAGAGATTCTTCGGGCTATGAACCGACCGGGCAGCCGGGAGGAGACCGAGGCGCTGCTGACCCGCGTCCGGGAGAAGGTGCCGGGCATAACCCTGCGCACCTCGCTGATCGCTGGTTTCCCGGGGGAGACCAAGGAGAATTTTGAGCATCTCTGTGAATTCGTCAAAAAGTCGGAGTTTGAGCGGCTGGGCTGCTTTGCCTATTCCCAGGAGGATGGGACCCCCGCCGGTGAGCGGGAGGACCAGGTCGACGAGCAGCTGCGCACCGACCGTGCGGAACTGGTGATGGCGGAGCAGATGACCATTATGGCGCGGCAGAACGCGGCCAAGGTGGGCAGCTCCATCCTCTGTGTGGTGGAGGGGTTCGACCGGTACGGCGAGTGCTTCTTCGGCCGCAGCGAGGCCGACGCGCCGGATATTGACGGGAAAGTCTTTTTCTCCTGCAAAAACAAACTGGCCGTGGGGCAGTTTGTCACCGTAAAGGTGGAAGACGTCATGGACCTCGACCTGATTGGAGTGGTGACTGATGAACACCCCGAATAAGCTGACTCTGCTCCGGATCTTTCTGGTGCCGGTATTTCTGCTGTTCTTTTTGTGCGAAGGGATTCCGCTGCACAACGTTTGGGCGCTTCTTGTCTTTGCGCTGGCCTCCGCTACCGACGCTATGGATGGGCATATTGCCCGGAGCCGCAACCTGGTGACGGATTTCGGGAAATTTCTGGATCCGGTGGCCGACAAGGTGCTGGTTTTTGCGGCGTTGATTGCATTTATCGATTTTGGCTGGGCCAGCTCTGTGGCGGTAATTATCATGATCGCCCGGGAATTTCTGGTCAGCTCCCTGCGGATGGTGGCCGCCGACAACGGCACCGTCATCGCGGCAGGAAAGCTGGGAAAACTGAAGACAGCTGTGACAATGGCATCGATCGTTGCGGTGCTGGTGCTGGCCGCGGTGATGGACTCCGGGCTGCTGGCGGCGGATTTCTCCATCGGAATCATCAGCAGTGTGCTGGTTTGGGTTTCGGCGGTCATTACCGTGATCTCCGGCATAGAATACCTTTGGAAAAATCGATCGCAGTTTCATTCCAGCAAATGATAAAGGTGGTCTGACTATGCTGAACCGTTTGCGGGCGGACATCCGTGCCGTGAAGGAGCGCGACCCGGCGGCGCGGAACTCCGCCGAGGTGCTCCTGCTCTATTCGGGACTTCACGCGATTATGCTTCACCGCCCCGCTTATTTTCTTTATCGCCATCGCTGGTACTTCCTGGCGCGCTGGATTTCCCAGCTCGCCCGGTTTCTCACCGGCATTGAGATCCATCCCGGCGCGAAAATCGGCGTCGGTGTGATGATTGACCACGGCAGCGGCATCGTCATCGGCGAGACCGCAGAGGTGGGAGACGGCTGCACCCTGTATCAGGGCGTCACTCTGGGCGGCACCGGCAAGGACAAGGGAAAGCGCCATCCAACCCTGGGAAAAAACGTCATGGTGGGCAGCGGGGCGAAAATCCTCGGGCCCTTCACTGTGGGAGACAATGCAAAAATCGCAGCCGGAGCCGTGGTTTTGGAACCGATCCCTTCCAACAGTACAGCCGTGGGCGTTCCGGCCCGGGTTGTAAGGCAAAATGGCCAGCGGGTCTGTGCGCCCATGGACCAGGTCCATATCCCGGACCCGGTGTCTCAGGAGCTGTGCATGCTGAAATTCCGGCTGGAAAAAATGGAAAAACTCGTCAGCGAACAGCAGGAGCTTATCCAGGCCCTGCGGGCCGCGCGCCCCATCGCCGGCGAAAGAGCCCCCGCCCCCTTCGAGGATGACGGCGGGTGGGAAAAAGTATAGGAGTGAATCTGAGTGGCACTGAAACTTTACAACAGCCTCTCCCGTGAACGGGAGGATTTCCTGCCGGTGGAGCCCGGCGAGGTGAAGATGTACACCTGCGGCCCCACGGTGTACCATTTCGCCCATATCGGCAACCTGCGCAGCTATATCATGGAGGACGTGCTGGAGAAGTACCTGAACTATACGGGCCTTCACGTCAGCCGCGTCATGAATATCACCGATGTCGGCCATCTTTCCAGTGATGCGGACACCGGCGAGGACAAGATGCTCAAGGGCGCCAAGCGGGAGCACAAGAGCGTCATGGAGATCGCAAAATTTTATACGGACGCTTTCTTTGCCGATTGCGAAAAGCTGAACATCAAGCGGCCGGAGGTGGTGCAGCCCGCAACCGGCTGCATCGCAGAGTTTATCCAGTTGATTTCCGGGCTGCTGGAAAAGGGCTATGCCTATCAGGCGGGGGGGAACGTCTATTTTGACACCTCCCGGCTGGAGAAGTACTACGTTTTCAACGATCACGACGAGGAGGACCTGGAGGTCGGCGTCCGGGAGGGCGTGGAGGAGGACGGAAACAAGCGCAATAAGGCGGATTTTGTCCTCTGGTTTACCAAGTCCAAATTCGACGACCAGGAGCTGAAGTGGGAGTCTCCCTGGGGCTTCGGTTATCCGGGGTGGCACATCGAGTGTTCCGCTATCAGCATGAAATATCTGGGCGAGCGCCTGGACATCCACTGCGGCGGCATTGACAACGCCTTCCCCCACCACACCAACGAAATCGCCCAGAGCGAGGCTGTCCTGGGGCACAAGTGGTGCAACTACTGGTTTCACGTCCACCATTTAAACACTTCAGGCGGAAAGATGAGCAAGTCCAGCGGTGAGTTCCTGACGGTTTCTCTGCTGGAGGAAAAGGGATATGATCCGTTGATCTACCGCCTGTTCTGCCTGCAGAG
>CAKXAF010000034.1:7031-13010 GCA_934869045.1 uncultured Nitrososphaerota archaeon
GTCTCACTACCGCCGGTCCCTGGCCTTTTCCTATGAGGCCCTGGACAACGCGGCGGCGGCTTACGGCAAGCTGGCGGCCCGCATCGCCGCCCTGGACCCGAAGGACGGGGAACTGGACGAGGCAGCTGCGGAAAAGCTCCGTGCTTCCTTCCGGGAAGGGATGGACAACGACCTGAATACTTCCCTGGCGGTCACGGCTCTCTACGATGTACTGAAGGCCGACACCAACGGCAGGACTAAGCTGGCCTTGTTGGAGGAGTTCGACAGCGTGCTGTCTCTGAACCTTCTGAAAGCGGCGGAAAAGGTGCGCGCCAGCGCATCGCCGGCGGAAAGCGAACTGCCGCCGGAAGTCCGGGCGCTGGTGGAGGAACGCGCTGCGGCACGGAAGGCCAAGGATTTCCAGAAGGCTGACGAGCTCCGGGAAAAGATCGCCGCGTTGGGCTACCAGGTCGAGGAGACCCGGCAGGGTACCCGTGTGACGAAGCTCCAGGGATGACCGGTAAAAACAAAATCTGCCGCATACAATAGACAGAAACGGGCAGAAAGGGCGGGAAAGGATATGTTTGATAAAATTATTACCGTGACGCTGAACCCAGCGCTGGATGTTACCCTCTGGCTCAACGCACTGGACTTTGTGGAACCCAACGAAACGGCCAGGGAGGTCCTGTACGCAGGGGGAAAGGGCGTCAATATCTCCCGGGTGCTGGCATCCCTGGGGGTTCGCGCCAAGGCGCTGGGCATCTGCGGCAACGATAACGCCGGGCGGTTCATCAGCCTGCTGGACGGCGACGGGGTGACCCACGACTTTGTCCGCACCGACGGCGCGGTCCGGGAAAATCTTACTGTAAACATCCCGGACGGTCGGTTTTTGAAGATCAACCGCAAAGGGAGCACGGTTCCGGTTGAGGCGATGCACCAGCTCCGGCGCAAACTGGAGGACGAGCTGGAAAGCGGCGGAAAGACGCTGATGGTTTTTGCGGGAAGCCTTCCGCCCAATGTCACGCCGGAGGGATACCGGTCGTTTCTGCTATCCTTCCGGCGGGAGAACGTGTTTTTCGCGCTGGATAACGCATTTTTCAAGCTGGAGGATCTGCAGGAGATCCGGCCGTTTATCGTGAAGCCCAATCTGTTGGAATTCCGGAAGATGAGCGGTTCCGACCTGCGGACGGAGCAGTCCATCATCAAGCTGGCGCGTTCCATGACGGGCTACGTAGAGCATATCCTGGTGAGCCTGGGACCCAAGGGGTTGATCTATGCAGGCCCGGAGGGCCTTTACCGCCTGCACAATCAGCCGGTGAAGGTCAAATCCACTGTAGGGGCGGGGGATACTACCCTTGCGGCGTTTCTGGCCGCCGTACAGCGGGGACTGCCTGCTTCGGAGGCGGCGAGGTACGCAGTGGCTGCCGGAAGCGCCTCCGTTACCCTGGACGGAACCGATGTGGTGAGTCCGGAGCTGGTGGAATCGTTTCTCCCTCAAATTTCAGTGCGGATGCTCCGGTGAGCGCAGGAACAGAAGAACGGAGCCGCGGGAATCCTGTCCCGTCTCGAGGATTTTCTTTGAGACGGGATTTTTATTTTTCGGGCCCGGAATACAGTGTCTCCCGTTTTTCCGGCTATTCGGAAAATACATAACCATGCTTTCCGTTCAGTTTACCGTTTCAGGCTCTCCTGCCCGTGCGGAAAGGAGAAAAGCCCGAAAAAATGACACTTGTTAGATTTTTCACAATTTTCAATCCCGGCTGCGTCAGATTCTGAAAAACCTTACAAAGTGCAATCAATTTGCCGGAAAGAACGGCCCGAATTGTTGACATTTGACGGAATCGGTATTATAATATCGATATTGGAATATGAATATTTTCTAGGATTGCGGCGGATCATCAACCTTATTTGCCCAGTCCTTTTTTTACGCAGAGTCCTGCGGAAAAAAGGACCCGCCAGTGCCCCGTGGATGGCCGGAACTTCCGGCGAACGATGACCGTTGGAGGTGAGACGGGAACGATTTTTCTTTGCCGGATTTTTCCGGCAGCGTGAAACATTCCTTTCGGGGAGGCAGCTTGTATTGGTATGACTATTCACCCAACTATCTGACAGATTGGAGAAGGTATTATGACAAACAAAATTACCATCATCGGCGCTGGAAGCGTTGGCTCCACCATCGCCTATACTCTGGCCGTAAACGGCATCGCTTCGGAAGTGGTCCTCATCGACGTCAATACCCAGAAAGCTTTGGGCGAGGCCATGGACATCCGTCAGGCCACTCCCTTCGCCTCCCAGACCCAGATCTACGCGGGTAGCTACAGCGATGCGGAGGGCTCTAACATCGTCATCGTGACCTCCGGCATCGCCCGAAAACCCGGTCAGAGCCGCATTGACCTGACCCAGACCAATGTTGACATCATCAAGAGCATCATCCCTGACATCGTTCGCCATGCTCCGGATGCCATTTACATCCTGGTCAGCAACCCCGTCGACATTCTGACCTACGTGTTCGGCAAGGTTTCCGGCCTTCCCACCAACCATGTCATCGGCTCCGGCACTATTTTGGACACCGCCCGGCTCCGGACCCGCCTGGCTGAGTATTTCTCCATCAGCCAGAAAAATATCCATGCCTATGTCCTTGGCGAGCACGGCGATAGTTCCTTTATCCCCTGGTCCATGGCCTCCATCTCCAGCATTCCCCTGGAGGACTACCGCAAGAGCCTGACCGTAGACGGCGACGTCCTGCCCGAGCTTGACGTCGAGGAAGTGGAAAAGTACGTCCGCACCTCCGGCGGCAAGATCATCGGCCGCAAAGGCGCTACCTATTACGGCATTGCCGCTTCGGTATGTCACATCTGCCGCTGCCTGTTCAGCAGCACTGACACCATCCTGACGGTTTCCTCTATGATGACCGGCGAGTACGGGCTCCACGATGTGGCTCTCAGCGTCATGTCCGTTGTCGGTTCCGAGGGAATCAAGGGCAATATCTGTGCCAAGCTGACCGACGAGGAACTGGAAAAGCTCCATCACAGCGCCGATGTTCTGAAGGACGTCATCCGTCAGATCAAGATCTAAACCAGTTTTCTGCATGATATTTTGGTGGTTACATATTGTAATACCGCTTTTAACACGACTCTATGGGCGAAGTGAAGGTGCCGGCCGACCGCTATTGGGCCGCCCAGACCGAACGCAGCCATGAGAACTTTAAGATCGGCGTCGGCATCGAAACGATGCCCCGGGAGATCACCCATGCTTTCGGCGTCCTCAAAAAGGCTGCTGCCATGGCGAACCACGCGCTGAAGCCTGAGAAAATGACCGATGAAAAGCTGGCCGCCATCACCGGCGCCTGCGACGAGGTCATCAGCGGCGCGCTGAACGACCACTTCCCGCTGGTTGTCTGGCAGACCGGCTCCGGCACCCAGTCCAACATGAACGCCAACGAAGTCATCGCCAACCGGGGCAACGAGATCGCCGGCAAAAAGCTGCTGCACCCCAACGATGACATCAATATGAGCCAGTCCTCCAACGATACGTTCCCCACCGCCATGCACATCTCTGCGGTGCTTGCCATCGAGGATAAGTTGTTCCCCGCCATCGACCTGCTGGTCGATACCTTCAGGCGTCTGGAAGAGGAGCACGCCGGCATCGTCAAGAGCGGCCGCACCCATCTGCAGGACGCCACCCCCATTCAGTTCAGCCAGGAGATCAGCGGCTGGCGTTCTTCTCTGGAAAAAGACCGCCGGATGCTGGAGATCGCCCTTCCTGAACTGAAAGAGCTGGCGCTGGGCGGCACCGCTGTCGGCACTGGTCTGAACGCTCCCAAGGGCTTTGACGTCAAGGTCGCAGAAGCGGTTTCCGAGCTGACCGGCAAGGACTTCGTCACCGCTCCCAATAAATTTCATGCGCTGACCAGCAAAGATGAGCTGGTGTTTGCCCACGGCGCGCTGAAAGCGCTGGCGGCAGATCTGATGAAGATTGCAAACGACGTTCGCTGGCTGGCGAGCGGTCCCCGTGACGGTCTGGGAGAGATCTTCATTCCTGAAAATGAACCCGGCTCCTCCATCATGCCCGGCAAGGTCAATCCAACCCAGTGTGAGGCGGTTACGATGGTGGCGGTCCAGGTCATGGGCAACGACGTCGCAGTGGGCATGGCTGCCTCTCAGGGCAACTTCGAGCTGAACGTCTTTATGCCGGTGTGCATCTATAACTTCCTCCAGTCTGCCCGACTGCTGGCGGAGGCAATGGTTTCCTTCAACAACAACTGCGCGGTGGGCATTAAGGCCAACCGGGAGAAGATGCACCATAACCTTCATAATTCCCTGATGCTTGTCACCGCCCTTAATCCTTATATCGGCTACGAAAACGCAGCCAAAACCGCAAAGAAGGCCTACAAGGACAACATCTCCCTGAAAGAAGCCTGCGTGGAACTGGGCTTCCTTACTGCCGAGAAGTTCGACGAGGTCTTCCATCCGGAGCAGATGGCATAACGCTGCGATTGGAGGAATCAAAACATGAAATTCAGCTATTATCCGGGCTGTACCCTGAAAACCAAGGCGAAGGAACTGGACGCCTACGGGCGCCGTTCCGCCGAGGCGTTGGGCATCACGCTGGAAGAACTGCCCGAGTGGCAGTGCTGCGGTGCAGTTTACCCTATGGCGAAGGATGAGATCGCCACAAAGCTTTCTTCTGTTCGTGCGCTTGCCAATGCGCGGGATCTGGGCAACGGGCTTGTCACCCTCTGCTCCGCCTGCCATCATGTCATCAAGCGCGTCAACGGCGACATGCAGAACGATGAGGACATCCGCACCAAGGTTAACAACTACCTGAAGCTGGAGCAGCCCTACAAGGGCGAAACGCAGGTCCTCCACTATCTGGAGATGCTGCGGGACGTGGTGGGCTTCGACGAACTGAAAAAGAAGGTCGTAAACCCCCTCAAGGGTCGGAAAATCGGCGCTTACTACGGCTGTATGCTCCTGCGCCCCAGCAGGGAGATGCAGTTCGACAACCCTGAAAATCCCACCATCATTGAGGATTTTATCAAAGCCATTGGCGGCACGCCGGTTCTTTATCCTTTCCGCAATGAATGCTGCGGCGGATATGTAACCCTGAGCAAAAAAGAACTGGCGCAGAAAAAGGCCGATATGATTCTGGAATCTGCTATGGAGAAGGGTGCGGAAGAGCTGATTACCGCCTGCCCCCTCTGCATGTACAATCTGGACGCCAACAGCACCGACCACAAGCTGCCGGTCCGTTACTTCACCGAGCTTCTGGCGGAAGCGCTGGGCGTGAAATAAGAAGGAGGGATTGAATATGCCGGCTACCGAAAAAGAATTGGCGGAGACCATCCGCCGGATCAGCGGGGTGGATACCCGCAAGTGCATGAAGTGCGGCAAATGCTCCGGCACCTGTCCCGCCTTCGATGAGATGGACATTCATCCTCATAAATTCGTCTCTATGGTCCAAAATGGCGAGATCGATGCGCTGATGCAGTCAAAATCTCTCTGGACCTGCCTTTCCTGCTTCGCCTGCGTGGAGCGCTGCCCCCGCAACGTGGAGCCTGCCCGGCTCATTGAAGCCGTCAGACTGGCTGTGATCCGCCGTCAGGGTGAGAATTATCTCAAAGCGGATCAGATCCCCGAATTGCTGGATGAAAAGCTGCCTCAGCAGGCGATCGCCAGCGCCTTCCGGAAGTACAGTAAATAATTTCGCAAAGGATGGAAGTGAGTTCATTGCATAAAATCGGAGTCTTTGTCTGTTGGTGCGGCAGCAATATCGCGGCGACTGTTGATGTTGCCGCTGTTGCGGAAGCGATGAAGGCGGAACCCAACGTCGTTTACGCCACCGACTATCAGTATATGTGCTCAGAGGGCGGTCAGTCCAAGATCCGCCAGGCTATCAAGGAATACGGCCTGACCGGCATCGTGGTCTGCTCCTGCTCTCCTCGTATGCACGAGGCGACCTTCCGGAAGACTGCTCAGTCTGCCGGCCTGAACCCCTATA
>CAKXAF010000034.1:13020-13475 GCA_934869045.1 uncultured Nitrososphaerota archaeon
CCACTGCCAAGGCCATGGTCCTGGCGCGGACTGCTATCGCCAAGCTGAACCTGAATCAGCCCCTGACCGCCGGAGAAAGCAGCGTTGTCAAACGCGCGCTGGTCATTGGCGGCGGTATCGCCGGCATCCAGTCCGCGCTGGATATCGCGGAGGCCGGGTACGAAGTGGACATCGTCGAAAAGACCCCCACCATCGGCGGGCGCATGGCGCAGCTGGATAAAACCTTCCCGACCCTGGACTGCGCCGCCTGCATCCTGACCCCCAAGATGGTCGATGCCGCCCAGAACGAGAAAATCACCCTTTACACCTACAGTGAGATGGAGTCTGTTTCCGGTTTCGTCGGCAACTTTACCGCCAAGATCCGGAAAAAAGCCCGCTACATCAACGAGAACCTCTGCACCGGCTGCGGCCTCTGCACAGAAAAATGCCCTTCCCGCAAGGCGAAGAATGAGTTC
>CAKXAF010000035.1 GCA_934869045.1 uncultured Nitrososphaerota archaeon
GTGTGGAGAATAACGGATTCGAACCGTTGACCCTCTGCGTGCAAAGCAGATGCTCTAGCCAGCTGAGCTAATCCCCCTCATTCGGAGTAGTCCCAGGCAGAGTTGAACTGCCGACCTCTACATTATCAGTGTAGCGCTCTAACCAACTGAGCTAGCAGGCCTTATTTATGGTGGGGACAACAGGACTCGAACCTGTGACCCCCTGCTTGTAAGGCAGGTGCTCTAACCAGCTGAGCTATACCCCCGTTTGCTGTCACTGCCCATCCCACGGAGGAATGTTTCAAACTGCCGCGCAACAACATAATTGATTATACACAATCCGTCTGATTTTGTCAACCGGTTTTCTTAATTTTTTTCGAAAATGGAAAAATTCACACTTTTCGACTTTACATGATGTATAAATTATGATAAACTATTAGAACCGTATAGTCGCTGCGGCTTAATGATAGAAGGAGGTTTTTTCCCCATGGCAGAAGAGTTTGTTACGTATAAAGGCCGGCCCATCGTCCGCTGCAAGGACACCATGTATTATGGCCGGATGGGCGATCCTTATGTGGTGATGCTCCAGGTCAAGTCTCACAAGGACTTTAAGGACCTTTCCCTTTCGGATACGATTTCGGTCCAGATGATGGCCACCGATCTTTCCCTTCCTCCGCAGAAGCTCATCGTAAAGCGGACGGACAAACAAGGGCTCTATCAAGCCCTGGATATCGCAGCCGTCTGGCTCGACCGCGAAGAAAAGGTTAACTGACAGGCACGGAAACGCCGCCGCTCTCCGAGACTTTCGGGGAGCGGCGGTTTTTACTGGCCCTGAAGCCAGACCCGTTCGTTTTCGTGGCGGCTGGGGCGGCCCATCAGGTCGGCCAGCGCCTCCCGGGGAGCTTTGCCGTCCAAAACCAGGCAAAGCTGCTCGGTAATCGGCATGGGAACGCCAGTCTCCTGAGCCAGCTCCCAGGCGGTGCGGGCGGCGATGCAGCCCTCCACTGTCATGCCGATGCGGCGAACCGCCTCCTCCGGCGGGATGCCCTGACCGATGAGGATGCCGGCACGGTGATTGCGGGAGTGCATACTGGTGCAGGTCACGATGAGGTCGCCCACTCCGGCCAGGCCGGAAAAGGTCGCGGCGTCGGCGCCCAGAGCGGTTCCCAGACGGGCGATCTCTGCGAGGCCCCGGGTGATCAGCGCCGCTTTCGTGTTGTCGCCCAGCTGCAGTCCATCGCAGATGCCCGCGCAGACAGCTATAATATTTTTCAGTGCCCCGGAAAGCTCCACACCGGTCACATCATCACTGACGTAGATGCGGAGGGTGGGGTTGGTCAGCAGCTCCTGGACCCACTCGGCGCTTTGCCGGCGCTGAGACGCGGAAACGATGGTCGTGGGGACTCCCCGGGCGATCTCCTCCGCGTGGGAGGGGCCTGACAGTGCAACGATGGGATTACCGGGGATTTCTTCGGAGATGACTTGGGAAAGCCGCTTTTTGCTGCCTTTCTCCAGCCCCTTGCCCACGTTGGCCACCACGGCCGACGCCGGAAGAACCGGCGAAACTGTCCGGGCAGTCTCCCGCACGGCAAAGGAAGGGACCGCGAAGATTACCAGGTCTGCCTTTGCGGCGGCGCTGATGTCCGCGGTCAATTCAATCGCCGAATCCACTGGGACGCCGGGGAGCAGGCGTCTATGCTCTCCATACTGGCGGATTTCCGCTATTTCCTCCGGGAATTTCCCCCAAAGCGTAACCGTGTGGCCATACCGGTGACACATGGCCGCCAGGGCGATCCCAAAACCACCGGTACCCAAAATCGTAAGATTGGACATATTTCGTTTCCTTCCTTATATAAAAGGTCAGGCGGCATAAACGCCCCTATAGCAATCCCTCCAGCCCCACCTGCTTCAGCAGGGCCTGCAGGTCGAGCTGGACAGCAGCCCGGGAAAAGCCGCCCGCCTCCAGCTCCCCGTCTTCCATTTCATTCAACGTTTGATAGAATTCCAGCGCTGTTTCCAGCTGGCGGAGGTCAGCGGGATTCAGGCGCTGCCTCAGAAGGGCAGCAGCCTCTTTGACACGGCCCTCTGCCAGACGCTCCCGTAAACCGGCGTGAAGCCATGCCGCTTCAGAAGTATCCCCGGCCCTCTGCTCATATCGGGCGGTGTCCTTTCCAAGAAGGATACGGGCCAGGGCCTGAACGATCTGTTCGATCTGACGCATCAGCCAGTCCTGCTGGTACATTCTTCACACCCCTTCCGCCGGAAATCACGGGGCCTTTTTCTGCCCGAGTTTATTTTCTGTTCCATTTAAAAGCCGTTTGATATTGGATCGATGCATAAAAATGACCAGCCCCCCGATGAGCAGGGCAGAAAGGGTATCCCAAAACGGGTGAGGCGCGCGGGCCAGCAGGCCCATCGCCAAAGTCGCGATGGGGAACATTACCGCAGCTGAAATCGAACCCAGGGAAACGGTTTTGGTCAGCAGGACAACAATCAAAAAGGTGGCGAAGATGATAAGAAGGACCTTCCAGTTGAGCATCAAAATCACACCCGCAGAAACCAGGATGCCCTTTCCCCCCCGAAAGCCGTAAAACAGCGGGAAACAGTGGCCCAGCATCACGAGGAGGGCGATGAGATAATCTGCATAAAAAGGAACGCCGCCGCCCAGATACCGAAGGATCACGTGGCCCAAAAAAACCGCCAGCATCCCTTTACAGAAATCCCCAAGGGTCACCAGGACGGCCGGGCCCTTGCCCAGGGTCCGAAGGACGTTGGTCATGCCTGCGTTGCCGCTGCCGAAGTCCCGAATGTCCTTCTTTGCAAAGAGCTTGGTGACAATAATCGCAAAATTGATGCTGCCGATCAAATAGGCCAGCACTCCCGTCAAAAGCAGCGCCAGAAATTGGAGGAAGATTTCCATTTTCATCGTCCTTTCCGTGTTGTCGTATCAGTCCGTGTCGCTGCGATCCCGCTCCCGCACAAGGAACCGGACCGGCGTCCCGTCCAATCCAAAGGTCTCGCGGATTTGATTTTCCAGATACCGCTGGTAGGAGAAGTGAAACAGTTCCCGGCGGTTGACAAAGGCGACGAATGTCGGAGGCTTGGTCGAAGCCTGGGTGATGTAGTAGATTTTCAGGCGGCGCCCCTTATCCGATGGGGGCTGCACGCGGGCGGTGGCCGTAGCCAGCAGGTCGTTAAGCGCGCCGGTGGGAACGCGGATGGCATTTTTTTCCGCCACATCCCGGATCATTTCATAGAGTTTGGGGATCCGCTGGCCGGTGAGCGCGGAGATAAACAGGAAGGGGGCATAACTCATAAAACTGAAGTCAATTTTCAGCTTATCAGTGAACTCCTTCATGGTTTTGTCCGTTTTGTCGGCGACGGCATCCCATTTGTTGACGGCGACGATGCAGGCCTTTCCCTGCTCGTGGGCGTAGCCGGCCACTTTTGAGTCCTGCTCGGTAAAGCCCTCCGTCGCATCGATCATGATGACGCAGACATCCGCCCGGTCCACCGCCATATAGGAGCGCAGGACGCTGTAGCGTTCCACGTTTTCCAGAACCTTGGACTTCCGGCGGATCCCGGCAGTATCGATAAAGACGAATTTTCCGTAATTATTTTCGATGCGGGTGTCCACTGCGTCCCGTGTGGTGCCTGCAATATCAGAGACGATCATCCGGTCCTCGCCGGCCAGCCGGTTGACCAGGGAGGATTTTCCCACATTGGGCTTGCCGATGACAGCCACCTTGATGGTCTCATCATCCCCGCCGTCTTCCTCCTCCGCCGGGAGATGGCGGAGCACCTCGTCCAGCAGGTCGCCGGTGCCGTGGCCGTGAACGGAGGAGACCGCAATGGGATCCCCCAGGCCGAGGTTATAAAACTCATAAAATTCCGGCGGCGCGTCACCGATGCTGTCCGCTTTGTTGACGCAGAGGACGATGGGCTTTCCGCTTTTCAAAAGCATCGCCGCCACATCCTGATCGGTAGCCGTCACGCCGGAGAGCAGATCCGCCACCAGGATGATGACATCGGCGCTTTCGATGGCGACCTCCGCCTGGCGGCGCATCTGGGCAAGGATGGGGTCGTCGGAGTAGGGTTCGATGCCGCCGGTATCCACCAGCATAAAACTCCGGTCCAGCCATTCGCATTCGGCGTAGATCCGGTCCCGGGTCACGCCGGGGGTGTCCTCCACGATGGAGATCCTCCGCCCCACCAGCTTATTGAACAGGGTGGATTTGCCCACATTGGGCCGGCCCACCACCGCGACAATGGGTTTCGCCATAGTTTTTTCCTTTCTTTTAAACGAAATCGGTCACGGCCTCGGCTTTGCAAAGGCCATTCTGCACAGGGACCAGTCCAGCGTAGACTCTTTCACCCGGTCTGCAATATCCCACAGATGATCGGCAATCCGAATTTCAACATTTCGCGCCATAAGCTGGGCAAAAGGGTCCGTTATCTCGTATTTTGCAATAGGAACCTGCTTGTTTTTGGAAATATAATAACCTGCCGCAGCATCCTGCAAAACAAAATCCTCTGTGGGAAATTCATAGAGATACAAGGAGGCAGACAGCATCGCCGGGACCCACTTGCTTTCAATAACAATCGCATAGCGTGTGGTATTCGATGAAAAAAATGCGCTCTGATCCGCTTTTGTCGTCTTTTCCCCCACATGATAGGCCACACGGGGACAGTTGCGGGGGGTTAAGAAATTCGGCAGATGAAATTCATCCACCGCCCAAACCAGCCCGATTTTCGGATCCAGATCCTTCCGCTGGGGAAATCTGGGTAAAAATTCCCGAATATCCGGTTCTTCACTGACATGAAAAAGCCGCATCTGCTTTCCCCGCCTCTCCTACTCCTCTTCTCCCAGCATGCATCGCAGTAGGTCATAGCCGTCTGCCGTCGGGACCACCGTCACCGGAACGCCCAGCGCCTCTTTCACTTCGTCAAGGCTCACGTCGTCCAGGAAAACGTCCTCGTGGTATTTGAGCATCACGTCGGGGATCAGCAGCTCATCCCCCAGATCCCGGCCCTCCAGCTGGGCGATGAGATCCCGGCCGGTCACAAGCCCGGCCACGGTAATGGTATGCCCGAAAAAGTCGTTCTTTATGGCGGCGACGGTTCCACTTAAATTATGCCATCTTTCCGCCGCCTCGTCAACCAGTTTCTGCAGAAAGGGCTCGGCGGCGGTCCCGGTGGCGATGGTAAAGCGACGGACGCGGCTGTCCGGCTCAAAAAAGCCGAAGGCTTCCCGGAACTGCTCCCGCTGGAGGGTCAGCATCCCCACGCCGTTTTCCAGCTGGCCGTAGTCGCCGTAGAAGTCCCCATCCGGAAGCTCCCGGCCCGCCTTGAGGTAAAACTCATCTGCAGCGTAGAAGATCCGGTCGCCGGTTTTGGCCCGCTGCTCCCCAGCGAAGCGGTCAATGGTGTCGATGACCGCTGCCGCCTGCTGCGGGGTATAGGGCGCGAGGGGATAAAGGCCGTCCCGGTACTTGGTCAGCCCCACAGGCACGCAGGAGACGGTTTTCAGTGCCGGGGCCAGCCGGGAGAGATCCCCAAGGCTTCGTTCCAGCTCCGCGCCGTCGTTGAGGCCTGGGCAGAGGACAAGCTGGGCGTTCATGGCGATACCCGCTTCGGCGAAACGGTCCAGGATTTTCAGCGCGTCCCCGGCAAAACGGTTGCTCATCATCCGGCAGCGAAGCTCCGGATTGGTGGTGTGGACGGAGACGTTGATCGGGGAGATCTTCATTCGGATCGTCCGCTGGATGTCATGTTCCGTCAAGTTGGTCAGGGTAATGTAGTTGCCGTAGAGGAAGCTCATCCGGGCATCGTCATCCTTGAAATAAAGGGATTCCCGCATACCGGGAGGCATCTGGTCAATAAAACAAAAGACGCATTTGTTCCGGCAGGTCCGCTGCTTGTCCATCAGATAGGTGTCAAAGAGCAGGCCCGGCTCGTCATACTCGTCTTTGTGGAGGACCGCCTTCCGCTCCCGGCCGTCCTCTTCCCGGAGGGTCAGGCTCAGGCGCGGCTCCAGCAGCAACCCCCCCTACTCCACGACGTCCCCACCCCCGTGGCCGTTGATCGCCAGCAGCATATCCCCCGGCCGGATTTTGGCGCGGGCCGCCGGACTTCCCGGCTCCACGCCCGCTATGCGCACCGCCATGCGCCCACCTTCCTTTCCTTCAAAAAAAGCGCCCGATAAAGCTTACGCCTTATCGGGCCGCGCAAAATCTCGTCAAAAAGAGAACTTACGCCTCTTTCTTGATAACCTCTACGCCTTTGTAATATCCGCAGTGCGGGCACACCTTGTGAGGAGCCTTCAGCTCGCCGCACTGGGTGCATTTGGAGAACGCAGGCATGGGGAGTTTCCACACGTTGGAACGGCGTTTGTCTCTCCGGGCCTTCGAAACTTTTCTCTTCGGTACTGCCATGATTGCACCTCCTTCATTCGATTAAGGGCCGAGACGCGGCGCCTCAGTCCAGTAATTGACTCAAAACGGCAAGTCTGGGGTCAATTTGTTTTTTCTCGCACGTGCAGCTGCCTTCATTCAGGTTTTTCCCACATTGGGAACAAAGCCCCCTGCAGTCCTCTGAGCAGAGCACCTTCGTCGGAAGCTCCAGCAGGACATCTGTCCGCACCAGCTCCTCCAGATCCAAAACACCGTCCGCACAGACCAGGTAGTCGTCATTTGCGGAATTCAGCTTCTGAACCAGAATATGCTCAAAATTCAGAGTTTTCTCCTGCTGAAACGGCTTCAAGCACCGGTCGCAGGCCAGACTCAGGACAAACTTCACACAGAAAACCAGCCGTACCACACCGGCCCGGTTCTCAATTTCTCCTGAACAGTCCACGGGGGTCTGAAAAGGGAAGCCGCCATACAGCTCCTCGCCTGAAAAATCGAAGGAGCATCGGAAATCCTTCCGTTCCCCAACGATATCAAACAGCTGTCTCAGGTTTAATTTCATCTCGACACCTCATAATGCCACAAAGTTTATTATATCCTACCGGAGCAGGCTTGTCAACAGTTTTTTCTGCATTTTTCCTTTAAACAGACGATTCTTCCACCGAAAGCTGCCCGCTGCCCTTTTCCATGGCGATGGTTCCGGTGCGAACCACGCTTTTGAGGCCGTAGGGACGGCAGAGGGCGAGAAAATTTTCCACCCGGTCTGTGGTGTCGCAGTATTCCACGGTGATGGAGGTCCGGGTGACGTCGCAGATCTTCCCACCCGCCAGGGCGATCAGCTCCGAGAGCTCCCCTCGGGTGCGGGCGTTAGCGCTGACCTTGACCAGAGCCAGTTCTCGGCTGATGATTTCCTCCGGAGAAAAATCCTTGAGCTTGATGACGTCGATGAGCTTGTTGAGCTGCTTGCCAAGCTGCTCCATAACGTTTTCCCGGTCATCGGCCACGATGGTGATGCAGGAAACGGCGGGATCCACCGTGGTACCCACTGCCAGGCTTTCGATATTAAAGCCCCTCCGGGCGAACAGTCCCGCCACCCGGGACAGCACGCCGGCATGGTTTTCCACCAGGACGGACAGCGTGTGCTTCATCGCTCCATGCCTCCTCAAATAAAATCTAAGGCTACGCCAAAGGCTGCGGCAAAAGGGTCGGCTCTGTGGGATCCACCGCTACTTCCAGGAGAAACGGCCCCTCCGCCGCCAGGAGAGCCTCCACAGCCGCCGGGATTTCCTCCGGCACAGACAGCCGCCGGGCCGGAATCCCATAGGCCCCGGCCAGCCGCACGAAATCCGGGCTGCCGTCCAAACAAACGGCGGTCTCGCAGCCGCCGTGCTCCCGCTGACACTCAGCTACCATGCCCAGACGGTTGTTGCAGAACACCAGGATTTTCACCGCCACACCGTGCTGGCGCAGAGTGGCCAGCTCCATCATGGACATCTGAAAGGAGCCGTCGCCGCAGACGGCCACCACCTGCTTCTCGGGGCAGGCGATCCGGGCGCCCAGAGCGGTTGGGAGGGCGCAGCCCATAGTCCCCATCCCGCCGGAAGTAAGGAAGCGGCCCTCCAGCACGCCGAACGCCCCAGCCGCCCAGATTTGGTTCTGTCCCACATCGGCGGCTAAGACGCCGCCCACCTCCATCCGTTGGGAAAGAGCCCGCAGAACCGCCCGGGGATCCAGGCGATCCCCGGAGGAAAAGAGGGGATGGGACGCTTCTTTATAATGGAACGTTTCCCGCTCCCAGTCCGGATACGCACAAGGCGCATCCCCGGGCAGCTCTCCGCAGAGCTGTCCCAGTATTAACCGAAGGTCGCCCACCACCGGGATGTCGGCGGGAATATTCTTCCCGATTTCAGCAGGATCTATGTCGATGTGGAGGACTCTTTTGTCACGGGCCAGCAGTTCTGGGGCCGGAATGGAGCGGTCGCCCACCCTTGTCCCGGCCAGAACCAGGAGGTCTGCCCGGTTCAGGGCCAGGTTGGCGGCCTGTGCGCCGTGTACACCGATCATCCCCAACTGCAGCCCATATTCTGGCGGCAGTGCGCCGATACCCATCATGGTATAGACGGCAGGCATCTGTGCCTTCCGCAAAAATTCCTCCAGGGCCTCCTGGGCGCCCGAGGCAAAAACACCGCCCCCGGCCACCAGCAGCGGCCGGTCCGCGTGACGGATAGCCTCAGCAGCCCGGCGGATCTGACCCATGTGGCCGAAAGTGCTGGGCTTGTAGGAACGGATCGACGCTTCCGTTGGGTAGGAAAACCGGGTCTCCTGCTGCTGCACGTCCACAGGGACATCGATCAGGACCGGACCGGGCCGCCCCGATTTTGCCAGGTAGAAGGCTTCCTTAAAAATACGGCAGGTGTCGGCGGGATTTTTCAGCAGATAGCTGTGCTTGATAAAGGGCTCCACCATGCCTGTGGTGTCCACCTCCTGAAAAACATCCCGCCCCAGAAGGTGGGAGTCCACCTGGCCGGTGATCACCACCAATGGCACCGAGTCCATATACGCAGAGGCAATTCCACTGATCAGGTTGGTCGCGCCGGGTCCGGAGGTGGCGGCGCAAACGCCGCAGCGACCGCTCATCCGGGCATATCCGCCGGCCGCGTGACCGGCATTCTGCTCTGTGCGGACGAGAATGTGGCGGATTCCGGATTGTGACAGCGCATCATAAAACGGGCAAATCGCGGCGCCGGGGTAACCGAAAAGCACCGAAACCCCCTCCTGCTCCAGGCATCGCACCATCGCTTCGCTCACCCTCACAACCGACACTCCCTTGCAGATCGCTCCGAAAAATTCCCCGTACCGCTATTATACGAGTTTTCCGGACATCCGTCAAGGAATCGGGAGGGAAAGTCTGTTTGTTTGTGGATAAAAAAATCGAGTTTCTACAAAATGTTGAAAACTCTGTGGAATATGTGGAAATCCAGGCTGCGTGACTCTCAAGAATTTGCGCAGCTTGGCAAGTCGGAAAACCGGTCTATTTCGCGCAGATCCTGCCATCCAAGCTTTTGGACCCCATGCAGCGGGTCAAAACCCGCAAAAAGGTCTAGAGATTTCTGCTTATTTTCAGTAGAGGCAATAAAAATCTTGACATTATCGCCTTCTGGTAATAAAATAGAAAAGAATAGAGCATCTTTCTGAAATATTGGCATCGCCGGGCAGTGTTGGTGCAGCTGCATCAGCCGGTCCCGCCCTGCCGCTACTTATAGAACGATTTTCATCATAAATGAAGCCTGGGGAACCGATTCCCGCGGGTTGACAATTTACGCTGGAAGCTTGGGATATTCGGAACGGCCTGGCGGTGAACGGAATGCCGCCGGCGCCAGCCTTATGAGGGATGTGCTCTAAGTCTGCCCCGTTTAAGCGGGGGAGGCCTGGAGGCGTGTGGCTATACCGCCGTTTCCGCTGATTATTTTACCATGATGATTGAAAATTTACAGAAAGGGAGGTTATCAGAACAATGCAGTTCAACACGAGCACCGTTATTCTCTATTGCGCGATCGCTTTTTTGATTGCTTTTATCATAGGCGGCGTGATTGCCTTCTTCATTGGAATCGCTTACCGGAAAAAAGTGGCGGAGTCCGAAATTGGAAGCGCGGAAGACCAAGCCAAGAAAATTATCAACGAAGCCTACCGCTCCGCTGAAGCGAAAAAGAAAGAGCTTTTGATCGAAGCCAAAGAGGAAGTCCACAAAATCCGCGCCGAAGCCGACCGTGACATCAAGGAGCGCCGCAGCGAGGTTTCCCGACAGGAACGACGCATCCAGCAGAAGGAAGAAACCTTAGACCGCAAAATCGACAATCTGGAGAAGAAAGAGGAGGCCATCCAGGAAAAACTCCGCCAGGCGGAGACCCAGCTGGAGGAGGCCGAGCGCATCAAGAAGAGCCAGATCGACCAGCTGGAGCGCATCTCCGGCCTGACTGCCAGCCAGGCCAAGGACCAGCTTCTGGAAAGCCTGGAAGGCGAGCTGGTTCACGAAAAGGCTCTGAAAATTTCCAGCTACGAGCAGCAGCTCAAGGACGAGGCCGAAGACAAGGCCCGCGAGCTGATCTCCCTGGCCATTTCCCGGTGCGCCGCCGACCATGTCAGCGAAGCCACCGTTTCCGTGGTCACTCTGCCCAACGACGAGATGAAGGGCCGCATCATTGGCCGGGAGGGCCGCAACATCCGCGCCCTGGAGACTCTGACCGGCGTTGACCTCATTATCGACGACACCCCGGAGGCCATCACCCTTTCCAGTTTCGATCCGGTGCGGCGTGAGATCGCCCGCCTCTCCTTGGAAAAGCTGATTACCGATGGCCGCATCCACCCAGCCCGCATCGAGGAGACCGTGGAAAAGGCCACCAAGGAGGTGGAGGCCAAGATCAAGGCGGAAGGCGAACGCGCCATGATGGAAACCAACGTCCATGGCCTGCACCACGAGCTGGCCCGGCTGCTGGGACGGCTGCGATACCGTACCTCCTATGGCCAGAATGTCCTGGATCACTCCATTGAGGTTGCCCATTTGGCCGGCATTATGGCCGCAGAGCTGGGCGTGGACGTGGTCATGGCCAAACGCGCCGGTCTGCTCCACGACATCGGCAAGGCCCTGAGCCATGAGGTAGAAGGCTCCCACGTCCAGATCGGCATGGATATCTGCCGGAAGTATAAGGAGAACCCCCAGGTTCTCCACGCCATTGAGGCCCACCACGGTGATGTGGAGACCAAAACAGTCATCGCCGCCCTGGTTCAGGCAGCCGATGCCATCTCCGCCGCACGGCCCGGCGCACGGCGGGAAAATCTGGAGAACTACATCAAACGGGTCGAAAAGCTGGAAGAGATCGCAAAATCCTTCGAAGGCGTTGAAAAATGCTACGCCATTCAGGCCGGCCGCGAGATCCGGATCATCGTCAAGCCCGAGAGCATCAAGGATGACGATATGGTTATCGCCGCCCGGGAAATTGCCAAGCGCATTGAGAACGAGCTGGAGTACCCCGGCCAGATCAAGGTGCATATGATCCGCGAAAGCCGCGCAATCGACTACGCGAAATAATCGTTCCGCAGCGGGACGGGGCGGCGCAGCCGCGCTGTCCCGCCCCTTTTATTTTGTGGGAAACGGGGGATAGCTCTGTATACGAAAGTGATGAGCGCCGGGGTGTTCGGGATGAACGCCTATCCGGTGGAGGTCGAGGTGGATACCTTCCGGGGCCTGCCGTCCTTTGAAATTGTCGGCCTTCCCGACGCCGCTGTCAAGGAAAGCCGGGACCGGGTTCGGGCCGCCTTTCAAAACTGCGGCTTTGCGTTCCCGGTGCAGAAAATTACGGTCAACCTGGCTCCGGCGGACCTGAAAAAGACCGGGCCGCTCTATGACCTGCCCATCTTTCTGGGACTGCTGGCGGCCTGCGGCCAGACCCACGCCGATTTTTCCGGAAGCGTTTTTCTGGGGGAGTTGACCATGAACGGCGGCGTGCGCCGGGTCCAGGGGGTGCTGCCCATGGCCCTCATGGCCCGGGAGCAGGGATTTTCCCGGGTATTTGTCCCGGCAGACAACCTGAAGGAGGCCAGCGCCGTCCAGGGCGTGGAGCTTTACGGGGTTTCCACGGTAGCGGAAGTGGTAGATTTTCTGGAGGGGCTGCGGCCGCTGGCACCGGCGGCGCCGCTGGATTTTGTCCCCGGTTCTTCGCCTCATCAGCCAGACATGGCTGACGTCATGGGACAGGATTTTGCCAAAAGGGCGTTGGAGATTGCGGCGGCCGGGTTTCACAACGCCTTGCTCATCGGCCCGCCCGGCTCCGGGAAAAGCATGCTGGCCAAGCGGCTGCCCTCGATTCTGCCGGATCTGACCTTCGAGGAGGCCATTGAGAGCACCAAAATCCACTCGGTGGCAGGAAACCTTACCAACGACCGGCCGATCCTGACGGAGCGGCCCTTCCGATCCCCCCACCACACTGTTTCGCCGGCGGGGCTTTCCGGGGGTGGGAGCATCCCCCGGCCCGGGGAAATCTCTCTGGCCCACAACGGCGTGCTGTTTTTGGACGAGCTGCCGGAATTTTCCCGCCCGGCTATGGAGATCCTCCGCCAACCCATTGAGGAGGGGACCGTCACCATCTCCCGGGTCAGCGGGACGTTAACCTACCCCTGCTCCATGATCGTCATCGCCGCCATGAATCCCTGTCCTTGCGGCTATTACGGCCATCCCAGCCACCCGTGCAGCTGCAGCCCCACCCAGGTGAGCCGGTATCTCAATCGGGTCAGCGGGCCGCTGCTGGATCGGCTGGACCTGCATATCGACATTGCGCCGGTGGAATTTTCCCACCTTTCCTCGGGGCAGAAGGCCGAACCCTCCGCAGCCATCAAGAAGCGGGTGGACGCCGCCCGGAAAATCCAGCAGGCGCGTTTTGCGGGGACCGGTATCCGGGACAATGCCCATATCCCGGCGGACATGATGAACGAGTGCTGTTCCATCACTGCTGAGGGCAACCGCCTGCTGCACAGCGCCTTTGAACGGATGGGGATGAGCGCCCGGGGGTACCACCGCATTCTGAAGGTGGCCCGGACCATCGCCGATCTGGAGGGCAGCGCGGGCATCGAGCCGCCGCACCTGCTGGAGGCATTGCAGTATCGGAGCATGGACCGCAAGTATTTTCACGGATAGGAAAAAAGGTTCCGGAAAAATCCGGAACCTTTTTCTATCGCAGCACACGGGGTCTATTGTCTTTTCGGAAAGCTTCTTTAATCCAATGCGGTCTCCAGTGCTTCTATGACGGTCTCTATCGCCTTGAGCCGGGCGTAACGCTTATCCCGCGACTCGATAATGTGCCACGGCGCATAGGCCGTGGAGGTCTTTTGCAGCATCTCATCGACTGCTTCCTCGTACTGTGGCCACTTCTCCCGGTTCCGCCAATCCTCCGCTGTAATCTTCCAGCGTTTCTCAGGGGTGTTTTCCCGTTCGCGGAACCGCTCCAGCTGGGTCTCCGGGTCAATATGCACCCAGAATTTCAGCACCACCGCGCCCCAGTCGTGAAG
>CAKXAF010000036.1:0-11041 GCA_934869045.1 uncultured Nitrososphaerota archaeon
GTTCCGGAGTCTCTCCATCAAAGGGGACCCGGCCGGTCAGCATTTCATAAAGCAGGACGCCCACCGAATAGATATCGCTCTTTTCATCAGATTCCTCGCCGCAGGCCTGTTCCGGACTGATATAGTGGACCGAACCGATGGCCTTGTCGTCCATAGTACGGATATCCTCCCGGGCGAACCGGGCGATGCCGAAATCCATCACCTTGATGGTTCCGTCCCGCAGCAGCATAATGTTTTGAGATTTAATGTCGCGGTGGATTACCCCATGCTCATGGGCATGGGAGAGGGCCCGCAGGATCTGCGTGACAAAATGAACCGAGTCCTTCCAGCGGAGATGTCCCTGATGGAGAATATACTGCTTCAACGTGATCCCGTCGATATGCTCCATGACGATATACTGCTCCGCGCCCGTAAAATTCACGTCGTAGACCTTTACGATATTCGGATGGTCCAGCACTGCGATCACTTTGGACTCGTTGCGGAAACGGCGGACAAACTCGTCGTTTGTAAGGTATTCCTCCTTCAGCACCTTGATGGCAACGGTCTTGTTTTCCAACAGATCCTTCGCCTCAAAGACATTTGCCATGCCGCCGCTGCCGATCAATTTGATCAGCTCATACCGGCCGCTCAGACGTTTTCCGATATAATTCTCCATGAATCAAACCTCCATGAAATTCCGCGGCGCTTCGCCGCCAGCCATGTCCGGATTCCCCAGCCCACTTTCTGAAAATGAGCCCGGGAACCCGGACAGTCTACGATCAGCTCTCTACGATCACAACGGTAATATTATCATGCCCGCCGCTTTGATTAGCCAGACGGATCAGTTCCTCCGCCGCATCCTCCACCGGACGGCTGGACAGCACTGCAGCAATCACATCATCATTGCAGGCGTTGGATAATCCGTCCGTACAAAGCAGCAGCCGGTCGCCGCTGCACAGCTCCAGCACGTGCAGATCCAGCTCTACATCCCAATTTACACCCACTGCCCGGGTGATAATGTTTTTGTTGGGGTGGATCCGCGCCTCATCTTCGGAGATCTCCCCGCGGTCCAGCAGATCCTGAATGAAGGAGTGATCCCGGGTTAACTGCTCCAGTACACCGCCGCGGAGACAGTAAAGACGGCTGTCCCCCACATGGACAATATATGCGTGATTCTGATACAGAAGCGTCAGGACAATCGTTGTCCCCATCCCCTGAAGAGCCAGATCCTCCTGAGCCGCCTCATAGACCTTTCGGTTCGCCTCCATAACCGCTTCCCGTATCATGATCTTCACGGCCTCCGGCCCCATCCCGTCCTGATAGCGAGCGCATACAACCTCTGTAACCGCCTGCTTTGCCAGAGAACTGGCCAGATCTCCGCCGCTGGCGCCGCCCATGCCATCGCAGACCAAGGCCAGCCCGGCTCCCTGCCCGAGCGCCAGGATCTTAAAGGCGTCCTGATTGGTATTGCGCACCATTCCGATATCCGTCTTTCCAACGATTTTCAAAGTGACAATCCCCTTTTTCCTTCCGCAGTAAGCTCGTCGAAGTGTTCCCTCAATCCGGCCGTTCCGCTTCCCGCCTGAGCTGTCCGCACGCGGCGTCGATATCCGCTCCCAGCGTCCGACGGACCGTCGCGTTAATCCCCCGGTCCGTCAGGACCTTTTGAAAGGCGTAAACCCGTTCCTTAGGACTCTTTTCATACCCGGCTTCCTTCACGTAATTCACCGGGATCAGGTTTACGTGGCAGAGCATCCCCTTGAGCAGAGCCGCCAGTTCCTCTGCCTGCCGGCGGCTGTCGTTAACCCCGCTGATCAGCGCGTATTCGTAGGAGATCCGCCGGTGGGTGCGTTCGGTATATTCCCGGCAGGCGTCCAGCAGCTCCCCGATCTTCCACCGGTTATTCACCGGCATAATGGCGCTCCGCGCCCCGTCATCCGTAGCGTGGAGAGAAATGGAGAGGGTGATCTGCATCTCCCGCTGTGCCAACTCGCGGATCCGGTCCACCACCCCGCAGGTCGAAAGAGAAATGTGCCGATGACTGAGATTCAGCCCTGCAGGATCGGAAACCAACTCTAAAAACCGCATGACCTGGTCGAAATTATCCAACGGTTCCCCGATTCCCATCAAAACGATGCTGGAGATCCGCTCCCCCGTGTCACGGCCGGCCGCATAAACCTGCTCCAAAATTTCTGAAGCCGTTAGATTCCGAACGAACCCGGCCTTGGTGGAAGCACAGAAGGCGCACCCCATCCGGCAGCCCACCTGGCTGGAGATGCACAAGGAAATCCCATGCTCATACCGCATCAAAACGCTTTCCACATGCTCGCCGTCCGGCAGACGGTACAAATATTTCACCGTCCCGTCCAGCTGGGAGACCAGTTTCCGCTCCACTTCAAAGGCAGTAATGGAGCATTCCGTTTCCAGCCTCTCCCGAAGAGATGCTGGAAGGTTGGTCATCTCGGCAAAGGAAAGGACCTGCTTCTCATGGAGCCAAGAAAAAATCTGCTTCCCCCGGAATTTCGGCTGCCCCAGATCCGCCAGGAACCGTTCCAGTTCCAAAAGCGTCATGGATTTGATATCCGTCATCTGCGCCTCTCCTTTATTCGGATTTTTTGCGGAACCGGGCGATAAAGAACCCGTCGAAGCCGCCTTCCATGGGCATCAGTGTCTTTTTCCAGCATTTCTCGCCCAAAACCGTCTCTACCGCCGCCGGAAAATTTTCCGGCTCAAATTCCGGATGCTTTTCCAAAAAACGGCCCGCCACTGAGTCGTTCTCCCCGCGGCTTAAAGAGCAGGTTGAGTACACCAACGTTCCCCCCGGGCGGACATACCGCGCCCCGTTTTCCAGAATAGCCAGCTGAACCGGCGGCAGGGCGTCCAGCTCCTCCGGGGATTTGTAGCGGATTTCCGGCTTCCGCCGGATAATCCCCAGCCCGGAGCAGGGGACGTCGCAGAGGACCCGGTCCGCCTGGCCCAGTTCGGGCCGGTATCGGGCCGCATCGCCGGGCTCCGCCTGGATGCAGCGGATTCCCAGCCTCGCGGCCCCCTGGTCAATCAGGGAAACACGGGCAGGGTGCAGGTCAAAGGCGCGGATCACCCCGCGGTCCTCCATCAGCTGCGCCATGGTGAAGCTCTTGGAACCAGGGGCGGCGCAGAGGTCGTAGACCCGTTCCCCGCTTCCGGCCCCAACAGCCCAGGCACAAAGCTGGGAGGCCGCATCCTGGATGGACACCATCCCCTCCCGAAAGGCCCGAAGCTCTGAAATGCTGCCGGTGTCCGAAAGCTCCAGACATCCATCCAGAACCGGGTGGGCGGTGGCCCGGACTCCTTCCTCCGCCAGCGCCGCTACAGCTTCCTCCAGCGTACAGCGCAGCGTGTTGACCCGGGCGTGTAGCGGCGGGCGGCCAAGACAGGCCTTGGCAAGCGCCAGCGCCGTTTCCCGGGAATAATCCTTTTCCCAGCGCTGCAAAACCGGCAGCGGCATCGCGTACGCAATGCTGGCCCGCATCAGAGGATCTCCTTTGGGAAAAACAATCTTCCGTCCATCCCGCAGAAAGCTGCGCAGGACGCCGTTTACAAATCCGGCTGCACTTTTTTTGCGGGACTTTTTAATCAGCTCCACACTCTCGTTGACCGCCGCGGATTCCGGGACACCGTCCAGGTACAGAAGCTGGTAAAGCCCCAGCTCCAGCGCTGTGACGACCTCTCCGTCCAAAGCGGCGATTTTTTTCCGGGTATATTTTTCGATCAGATAATCCAAAGTCAGTTTCCGATCCAAAACGCCGTAAAACAGCCCGGCCGCCTGCTGACGTTCCCGGCCTTCCGCGCGCTCTGCCTTCAGCAGAGCGTCCAGCGCCAGATTGGAGTAGCTTTTCTCTTTTTCCATCCGCAGGAGTGCGGTGTAAGCGAGCTTTCTTGCATTCATCGGCGCTGATTCCGATCCCGCAGGGCAAGCAGCCGTGCAAGGTTTGCAATGGCTACGATCAAAGCGGCCACATAAGTCATGGCGGCAGCGGACAGCACCTTTTTCGCACCCTTCAGCTCATCCTGGTCCAGAATACCGTCCTCATCCAAGGTTCGGACCGCCCTGCGGCTGGCGTTAAACTCCACCGGCAGCGTGAACAGCTGAAACAGTACCACCGCGCAGAATAGCAGAATGCCAATCTCCGTCAGCAGCGGAAAACTCAGAATCAGTCCCAGTACCGCCAGCGGAATCGCCACGGACGAGCCAACCTGCGTAATGGGAATCAAAGCGTTCCGGATTTTGATGGGGAAATATCCAACGTCATACTGGATGGCGTGTCCGACCTCATGGGCAGCGACCCCCAGCGCTCCCACAGAGGTAGAGTTGTAGGTGCTATCCGACAGGCGTATGACGTCTTCTTTTGGAGAATAGTGGTCACTCAACTGCCCCGCGACCCGTTCAATCCGGATATGCTGCAGCCCATTTTCGTCCAGAATCTGTCTGGCAAGCATCGCGCCGGTATAGCCGCGGCGGTTAGGGACGCGGTTATACCGCGCAAAGGTGGATTTCACCTGGACCTGCGCCCACATGGAAATCAGCAGGGCCGGTATCACCAAAAACAGATAGTAACGATCGATCGTAGGTACCACATCCTTTCATGCATCCCCAGGGTCAGCCCAAAATCTCCCTGGAACCGGGCTTCTTGCCCCGCAGGAATTCTCCGCCGGTCATTTTCCGGCTTCCTTCATACTGAACAACAGCCAGTTCCACCGCGCCTTCGCCGCAGGCCACCACAAATTTTTTCGGATCCAGCAACTCGCCGGGTTCCCCGGATCCGCAGGCGATATGGCTGGCATAAACCTTCAGCCGCTTCCCCTGATAGCAGGTATATGCGGCGGGCCAGGAGGACAGACCCCGGATTTGATTGTGGATCTGCTGCGCCGGTTTCCGGAAATCGATCTGAGACAGCTCCTTGGTCAGCATTGGCGCATGGCTGGACAGGGCGTCATCCTGCTTTTGAGGTTTCAGCTGTCCGTTTACGGCTTTTTCCACTGTGGAAAGAAGCAGCTCAGCCCCCAGTGCGGAAAGCCGGTCATGAAGCTCGTCGGCGGTTTCGTCCGCGCCGATTTCCAGTGAAGCGCTTTCCAGCATATCGCCGGTGTCAATTCCTTCGGCCATGTACATCGTCGTGACCCCCGTCACGGTCTCGCCGCTGAGGATTGCCCACTGAATCGGCCCGGCCCCCCGGTACTTCGGCAGCAGCGAGGCATGCACGTTAATGCAGCCCAACTGCGGGAGTTCCAAAACCTCTTTCGGCAGGATTTTTCCGTAAGCGACCACGATGATCAGATCCGGCGAGCAGCTCTTGATCTGCTCCAGCGCCGCCCCATCCCGAAGCGTTTTCGGCTGAAAGACCGGAATCCCTCGGGATTCCGCCAGCTCCTTTACCGGCGGCGGCGCCAGCCGATAGCCCCGTCCCTTCGGCTTATCCGGCTGGGTAAAAACGCCGGTGACCTCATAGGAGGCGTCCAGCAGCGCCTGCAGGCAGGGAACCGCAAAATCCGGCGTACCCATAAAAACGATTTTCATGGCCATTTTCCTCCATTCGGCTCAAGACTCGTGCCGGTCGAAGAAACGCCTGCGGCGGGACCGCGGCTCCTCCGGAACCAGCATCTCCTTCACCTTGTCTTTAAAAACCACGCCGTCCAGATGATCGATCTCATGGCAGAATGCCCGTGCCAGCAGGCCGGTTCCAGTAAACTCCTGGGGCTTGCCGTACCGGTCCAGAGCCTTTACGACCACCCTTGCCGGACGCTCCACGATCCCGTATTCCTCCGGGTAGGACAAGCATCCCTCCGAGTCCTCCACACTTCCCTGGGTCTCCACGATTTCCGGGTTCACCAGCTCGATCAGGCCCTCTCCCACGTTGATGGTCACGACCCGCTTGAGGATTCCGACCTGGACAGCGGCCAGGCCCACCCCTTCGTATTTGTACATGGTTTCCGCCATGTCATCCAAAAGAGTCCAGAGCTTCTGGTCAAAAACCTCCACCGGACGGGAGATTTTCCGAAGAATGGGATCTTTCCCCGTAACAATTACACGAAGCGCCATTGCGCATCCTCCTTATCTGATCGTCCGCCTACAAAATCTCTCCATTGATATCCACAAACACCGTGATGCGTCCTAGCAGTTTCTGCTCTGACGCCGCCGCAAAGGCCTCCCGCAGAAGACGGCGGAAGCGGCGGGTATTCCGGCATTTCATGAGGATCCGATAGCGGAACTTATTGTTGACACGATAAACGCCAGCCTGGGAAACCCCAAGCAGGACGATGGGGAGCGGCTCTTCCAGAGCCAGAATCTTTTCCCGCAGGATTTTGTGAAAGGCCTCGGCGGTCTGCCGCACGGCGTCCTCCGCAGGACCAGAAAAGCCCACCAGGGCCAGGTCGCAGAACGGAGGCTGGAGGCAGGCCTTCCGGAGGGTGATCTCCTCCTGATAAAATGCCTCGTAATCCTGCCTCGCTGCATGGAGTACCACAGAATTTTCCGGGGATACTGTCTGCAAAACCGCCTTTCCCTGCTTTTCATAGCGGCCGCTCCGCCCCACCACCTGAGTGATAAGGGAAAAGGCCCGTTCTCCGCTGCGAAAATCATTGGCATAGAGCGCCTGATCTACGCCGAGGACTCCCACCAGCGTGACTCCCGGAAAATTCAGTCCCTTTGCCACCATTTGAGTGCCGACCAAAATGTCGTATTCCCCCGCTTCGAAGGCCGCGAATTTTTCCTCGTAAGCGTACCGGGAATAAACAGAGTCGGTATCCATCCGCAGCACCCGGGCGCTGGGAATGGATTTTGCAAGAAGCTCCTCAATTTTCTGCGTCCCGGTTCCTAACATATTAAGGTGGCGCCCCCCGCAGGAAGGGCACGGTTCCTCCGGCCGCCGGGAATACCCACAGTAATGGCACATCAGATAGCCGTTCGCCTTATGATAGGTCAGCGTAACGCTGCAGTTAGGGCAGCGCACCGGCTCTCCGCAGTCCATGCACAGCGCAAAGCTGGAAAACCCGCGCCGGTTGATCAGCAGAATGGACTGCTCTCCCTTCTGCCACGTCTGCAGAAGCTCCTCCGCCAGAGTGTCGCTGAGGGGCGAAAAGTTCAGCGCCTGCTCCTCCTTGCGCATGTCCACAATCTGGACCATCGGAAGCGCAGCAGTTCCATACCGCTCTGTCAGGGTGAACAGCGTGTATTTCCCCGATTTTGCCGCATAATAGCTCTCGAGACTCGGCGTAGCGGAGGCCAGCAGCAACGTAGCCCTATGGTAAACGCACCGGAGCTTGGCGATATCCCGGGCATGGTAACGGGGCGTCGAATCGGATTTATAGGAGTGTTCCCCTTCCTCGTCCAGGATAATCAGCCCCAGATTTTCAAAAGGGGCAAAAATACTGGACCGGGTCCCAATGGAGATCCGTGCTTTTCCCGAGCGGATGCGCCGGTACTCGTCCAGCCGCTCCCCCATAGATAAGCTGGAATGGATCACCGCGATCTCCTCGCCAAAGAGTCCGCGGAACTTTGCCAGCAGCTGCGGCGTCAGGGAAATCTCCGGCACCAGCAGCATGGCCTGCCGCCCGTCCTCCAGACAGGATTGGATCAGCTTGATGAACACCTGGGTTTTTCCGCTGCCCGTGACTCCGAAAAGAAGAGCGGCATTGGCCTCGTCCTTTTGGCAGAGGGCGCGAATTCCCTTGTAAACCTCCTGCTGCCCCGGAGAAAGCTCCAAATCCTCCAGCCGGAACCCGGCGGATGCCTTTCCCCGGGGAGTCCGGAAGACCTCCCGGTCAAAATATTCCAGAATCCCCTTCCGCACCAGGGTCCGCACTACACTTTCGCCTACGCCGGCGTGATAGGCCGCCTCCTTTTCCGCAGCCGACCCCGCTTCTGCCAAGACCCGGACCACCTCCCGCTGCTTGGCCGTCAGTGAGGGAAGCCCTTCGGGATCAATTCCCTCCGCAAGTCGGACCAGCCGGACTGTTTTTGCGCCTATCCTGGGCCGCAGCAAATCCGTACATTCCAAATATCCCTTTTCCAAAAGAGACATGGCGGTCCGGCGTTTGCCGACCACATCTCCGCCGCGGAAAAACTGATCCCGCTCCTTTTGAGAAGCGGCTGACTGAAGATAAAGCAGCATCTGCTGCTCGTTCTCCGGCAGAGCCTCTGCTTCCTCCCCCGGGACGCGGATCAGTCGGAATTCCTCCTCCGGCGTCACATTCAGCCCCGCCGGAAGAATGCACTTTAACGCATCATAATAGCTGCAAAAAGTCATATCCGCCATATAGTCAAGGAGCCGGAACCCCTCCTCGTTCAAAACGGGTTCCCGGTCGATCGCAGCCAGAACTGGCTTTAACGGCCGTACCGGCTCCTCATCCTTCACCAAAAAAACCAGCCCTTGGACTTTTCGGTTGCCGCGGCCAAAGGGAACAAGGACCCTCAGACCGCGCCGGACCTGCCCCTGCAGTTCCTGGGGGACCCGGTAACTGAACAGCCTGTCGAAATAAAAAAGCGCGTTTTCCACCGCAACTTCCGCCACAAGGCTCAATCAGCTCCTCCCCTTCCGTCTGCCTGGATTACTCTTCGTCTTCCAGCGAGGTTGTAGGGACATACATCAAACGGCGATCATGAATCACGCCGATGTCGTCGCTCTCAACCAGCTTATACCGGCCTTTGGCAAAATCATCAACCGCCAGCTTCACTGGCTTTTCGATCAGGATATTTCCGTTGTCGTCCGCATCCTGGGCAATTTCCCGCGCACGCTTGGCGACAGCCACCACCAGAGAATAATAGCTCTGGCCAGGTTTCAGCAGTTCCGGAACAGAAGGTCTATGCATCATAACGTAACACCTCGTCTATAAATTTCTTCCGATTGGAAGTTTTCAGCGATTCCGCGCGAAGGATGGCTTTCAGTTCCCCGACCGCCTCCTCCAGTACGTCGTTTACGATCACGTAATCGTATCGATAAGCCATCCGGACTTCCCGCCGGGCGGCCTCCATCCGGCGTCTGATCGTGTCAGCATCCTCGGTTTGGCGGCCTTCCAGCCGCTGGCGGAGCTCAGCAAGGCTAGGCGGCATCACAAAGACCAGCACCGCTTCCGGGCACTTCTCCCGAATCTGAAAAGCGCCTTCCACCTCAATTTCCAAAATCACGTTTTCTCCCCGATCCAGCCGCTCATAGACCGGACCTCTGGGGGTCCCGTAATAATTCCCGCAGTAGGTGGTATGCTCCAGGATTTCGCCGTCCTCCAGCTTGCGCTCAAAGGCCTCCCGGGTGAGAAAATAGTAATGTACCCCATCCTCTTCACCAGAACGCGGCTTGCGGGTTGTGGCTGATACCGAGTAGAACGCCTGCCCGCCTGAAGCGAAAAACTCCTTCAGAACCGTTCCTTTTCCACATCCGGAAGGACCGGAAAAGACAATCAGGGATCCCTTACTCATCTTCGTCCTCCTCGTCCTCCAGCTCGTCCGGCTGGCCGAACCGGTTTGCCACGGTCTCAGGCTGGATCGCCGACAGGATGACGTGACCGCTGTCCATGACGATAACCGCCCTGGTCCGCCGCCCATAGGTCGCGTCGATAAGCGCGCCATTGTCGCGGGCATCTTGGATGATCCGCTTAATCGGGGCGGATTCCGGACTGACAATGGTGATGATCCGGCTTGCAGACACCATGTTGCCAAAGCCGATGTTAATGAGTTTCATACATCCACCTCACTCAATATTTTGAATCTGTTCCCGGATTTTTTCAATTTCCGCCTTCATTTCCACTACGACTCGGGCGATCTCCAGATTCTGCGCCTTGGAACCGATGGTGTTGGCCTCACGGTTCATCTCTTGGACCAGAAAATCGAGCTTTTTTCCGATGGGCCCTCCGTTTTCCAGGAAATCGCCGAACTGATGAAGATGGCTCTGGAGACGGACTGTCTCCTCATCTACCGCGACCTTGTCGGCGAAAATCGCCGCCTCAGCCACCAGCCGGGATTCCTCGATGTTCTTATCCTCCAGCACCTCGGCGAGCTTCTGGTAAAGCCTGCTGTAATAATCCGCCCGCAGAGCCGGAGCCTTTTCTTCCACCTGGGCGACCAGTTCGCTCACCCTCCGGGTCTTATCCAGCAAATCCGCCTTCAACCGGGCGCCTTCCGCCTCCCGCATGGACTGGAAGGATTCCAGCGCAGCCTCCGCCGCGCCGGACACCGCCTGCCAGATGGCGTCTTCATCCAGTTCCGCCCGCTTCACCATAAAAATATCGGGGAAGCGCAGCAGATGCGACAGCTTCAGATCGTCCTGCAGATCCAACGGTACCCGCATCTTCCGAAGAGCACTGATGTAGTTCTGTGCCGCAGCCTCATTGACCACGACCTCCACATCCCCGCCGTTCGCAGAATTAGCGGTTACGGTGATCTCCACCTTTCCGCGGCTGACGGACGGCTGTACCAGGCCCTTGAGCCGTTCCTCCAGAAACAGGAAGGATTTCGGAAGCTTCGCCGCAAACTCAAAATAACGGTGATTCACGGACTTTAAATCAACCGCTATATCAAATCCGCCGCCGCTTCCCTGTCCCCTTCCATATCCGGTCATGCTTCTCAACATATGCATTCCCATTCCTTTTATTCAGACAATGTATTTCAGAAAGCCAGTGACTTTTTACTTCATTCATTGTAACACAAACTGACCCATATCCGCTCTTATTATTTACATTTCATTCACGATTTTCATATATTTTTTACTTTTCTTTTCATTCCCTGCTTCTGTTCCAGTATTCTTCCGGATGAGTCTTGCATCCAGCCCGCAAAAGGGGTATGATAAAAGTACATTTTCACAAAAATGGAGGCCTGTACATGCTTCTTGCCGACCTGCACATCCACTCCCGCTATTCCCGCGCAACCAGCCGGGACTGTGTTCCGGAAATGCTGGACCTGTGGGCCCGCCGGAAAGGGCTTTCCCTTCTGGGAACCGGCGATTTTACCCATCCTGCTTGGAGGCAGGAGCTCTTGGAAAAACTGGAGCCGGCTGGAAACGGCTTATACACCCTGCGCCGGGAATATCGTCTT
>CAKXAF010000036.1:11051-12204 GCA_934869045.1 uncultured Nitrososphaerota archaeon
GGGAGACCCGGCCCCTTTTTTGGCCGTGAGGGGTTAATTCATATCTTTTTATACAAAACACGGCCGGGTCCGTAAGGTTCACAGCCTTCTCATCCTCCCAAGCCTTGAGGACGCGGAAGCCCTTTCCCACCGCCTGGAGGCTATTGGGAATCTCCATTCTGACGGTCGCCCCATTCTGGGCCTGGATTCCCGGGATCTGCTGGATATCATGCTGGACACCTGTCCCGAAGCTGTCTTTGTCCCCGCCCATATCTGGACGCCACACTTTTCGCTGTTTGGCGCTTTTTCCGGATTTGACGCCATCGAGGAGTGCTTTGAAGACCTGACCCCCCACATCACTGCCCTGGAAACCGGCCTATCCTCCGACCCGCCCATGATCCGGCGGCTCTCTGCGCTGGACCGGTTCCATTTGATCTCCAATTCCGACGCCCACTCCCCCGCAAAACTGGGCCGCGAGGCAAGCATCCTGGAAATTGAGGCCTCCTACCCCGCCCTGGCCAGAGCCCTTTCCACCGGTGAAGGCCTTTCCGGCACGGTCGAATTTTTCCCGGAAGAGGGTAAGTATCATTTCGATGGACACCGAAACTGCGGCCTCTGTCTTTCTCCTGCTGAAGCGGAAGGGTATAACGGTGTCTGCCCGGCCTGCGGAAAAAAACTCACCACCGGCGTGCTGCACCGCGTAGAGCAGCTTGCGGACCGTCCGGAAACATTTTCCTTCCCCAACGCCAAACCTTTCGAGAGCCTGGTCCCTCTCCCGGAAGTCATCGCAGCCTCCACCGGTTATTCCGCGGCCTGTGCCCGGACGGAAAACCGGTATCTGGCCATGCTCCGGGAGCTGGGCCCAGAATTCCGCATTCTCCGGGAACTCCCTTTGGAGGAGATCTGCCAAACGGCAGGCCCCTGCGTCACGGAAGGCATCCGCCGTCTGCGGGAGGGCAAAGTCCAGCGCAGTCCGGGCTTTGACGGCGAATATGGAAAAATCACCCTGCTTACCGGCGAAGAGATCCGCGCATTCAGCGGCCAAATGAGTTTACTTCCCGGCAGAAGCGCTCCAGCTGAAAAGCCTGCCAAAAAAGCGGTCGCGCGAAAACCCGCTGCACACGAAAAATCGGCCGTCCCCACGCCTGCTGCGGCGGAATCCGGCCCCCTCTCG
>CAKXAF010000036.1:12214-13427 GCA_934869045.1 uncultured Nitrososphaerota archaeon
CCTGAACCCGGAGCAGCTGGCCGCCGTTACCGCTAAAAGTCCTGCCGCTGCCGTCATTGCCGGTCCCGGAACCGGAAAAACAAAAACCCTGACCGCCCGCATTGTCTGGCTGGTGGAGACCTGCGGCGTCCCTCCCTCGTCCATCACCGCCGTCACCTTCACAAACAAAGCCGCCGCCGAAATGCGCCAGCGGCTGGAAAACGCCTTCAATAGTAAGCGGACCGTATCCGCCATGACCATAGGCACCTTCCACTCCATCTGCCTGAAGCTGCTGGGAGAAGTTTCCCTCCTGGACGAGGGCGCAGCTTTGACCATTGCGGAGGACATCCTGAAAGAGACCGGGCAGAAAACCTCTCCCCGACAGCTTCTTCAGGAGGTTTCACGCATGAAAAACGCCGTCCCTTGTCCGCCGGATTCGCCGTCTGAGGCCGCTATCCGCTACTGCGCCCGCCTGGAGCGGGATGGCCTTCTGGACTTCGACGATCTGCTGCTGGAAACCCTCCGCCGTCTTGGCGGCTCCCCGCCGGATCCACGGTTTTCTCATCTGTTGGTGGATGAGTTCCAGGATATCAACGACGTCCAGTACCGCCTGATTTCTGCCTGGAACCAGGCCGGAAAAAGCCTCTTTGTCATCGGTGACCCCGACCAGGCCATCTATGGTTTCCGGGGCTCCGACGCCCGCTGCTTTGAGCGGCTGGCCAAGGATCTCCCCCAGCTGGAAACCATCCGCCTGATCCGGAATTACCGTTCCGCGCCAGAGATCCTGGAAGCCGCTCTTCCGGTCATCGCCCGGAATCCCGGCCCTGCGCGCCGCCTGGAGGCCCAATGCCCCGCCGGACCGCCGGTCCGGCTCGTCCGCGCACCCGACGATTTTTCCGAAGCCGTTTTTGTGGCCAAGGAAATCAACCGCATGGTGGGCGGTGTCGATATGTTGGACGCTCACACCGCTTTCTCCTCAACCGAACGTCCTCCTCGGGGATTCTCTGATATTGCCATCCTCTACCGCACCCACCGCCAGGCGGAGGTTTTGGAAAAATGCCTGACTATCGAAGGAATCCCTTATCTGGTCACCGGCCGGGATCCCTTCCTGTCCGATCCCGCAGTCCGCGGCACGCTGGGTTTTTTCCGGAGTCTGCTGCACCCGTCGGACGCCGTTTCCCTCCGCGCCTGCCTGCAAATCCTTTTCCACTGCCCGGAAAAGACGGCCCGGGCC
>CAKXAF010000037.1:0-5294 GCA_934869045.1 uncultured Nitrososphaerota archaeon
GTCTGGGATGGAGCCCCCGCCCCAGCGGCCGCGCCGCCGAGGAATTCCCGGCGTTCCGGTACGGGAGGAACCTGCTTGGGCTTGCTGCCGAAAAGCTTACCGAAAAGGGGCGTTTTCTCCTCCTTTTTCCTGGAGGCGTCCTTGGCGTGCCTGCCGCCGGAAAGGATGGCCTCCAGATCGTCATCGCTGTCAGAGGAAAGGCCCAGGTCCAGGGCTTCGCTTTTTTTCTTGCTCTTATCGGATTTTTCCGATTTTTGCGGGGGAACTGCAGGAGCGAAGTTCCAGCCGCCCGGGGCCGGCTGCTTTACAGGAGGTTCAGGCTGCTGAACCGGAGGCTGCACAGGCGGCTGGACGGGTTTTTTCTGTACGGGAGGCGGGGTCTGGGAGTTCTGCGGGGGCTGCTGGGGGGGAGCCGGCACGCCGTCCTGCTCCAGGGCGAGGCGGAACTCGCAGAGGGAGAAATCCCGGCGCATCAGGCATTTGTAAAGGGCCGCGGTCAATTGGCTGCCGTCCGGGATCTGGCAGCGCTCCAGAAGCCCGGCGAACAGCTCCTTGATGTCTTCGTCCGACGCGCAGGAACCCTGCACCGGAAAGTACAAATAGCGGATATCCATGGCGGAACGGTCCAGGTAGATGTACTGAGGGTCGAAGCAGAAATAGCGGTAGTCCAGGAACCAATCCTCCCCGTCCAGGAGGGGATCCACCAGCTTGTGAAGCAGCCTGGTGAACTCGCTGAGGGCAAAGGTCCCGCTCAGGTAGGCGAGGCTCACCCGGTTGCCGAAATCGTATTTCAGGACGGTTTCGCCGTTGAGGCCGCTGACCGAAAAGGGGCAGAGGAAGGGCGGACGATCGCCCCGGATGGTTTCAAAGGCGGGGATATCCAGGGGCAGGCCGGAGGGGAGGATACATTCCGCGTAGCCGCGGCCCAGGTAGCTGCCCAGCTCCAGCCGGATTCCATTTGGCAGTGTCATGTCCATCGTTCCTTTCATCAGGGATTTGCCTGAAAACGGATCAGGCTCCAGCCGCTTTCCGTCTGTACGGCGGCCGCTCTTTCGGAGAAGGGCTTTGCCCCGGTATATTGCAGGGGGACAGCGATCTCGCCGCGAAGGCTGATGTAGCCCCAAAGACCGTCTCTTTCCACAGCGGCAACCCCCTCTGAGAAGGAGCGGGCGTTGTCCCACGCAAAGGGAAGGACCTCCTGGCCGTTTTTGTCAAGGAAGCCCCACTTTCCGTCTTTGCAGACCGCGGCCAGACCGCCGCTCTCCAGGAAGGGACAGGCGTCGGTATAGCCGGTTTCGGAAATTTTGGCCCCCGTGGCATCCACGAGGTAGTAAAGGCCGCCGGATTTCGCGAAGGCCCTGTCGTTTCGGTAGGCGCAGCCCTTTTCGTCCAGGGCAAAGCCGTCGAACTCGCCGGTCTGGTCCTCGCTGGAGGAATTCTGAAGGACCCATTTCCCGTTCCGGCAGACCGCGCGGCCGCCGTCGGAGAGGGTTCCGATAAAGTCGTACTCCGTGCTGCCAATCCGCATTTCCGCGTTTGCCAGCCGCCATTTTCCGTTGATTCGCAGGGAGGTCACGCCTTGTCCGAAGGGGGCGATGCCGTCGGCGTTCTCTTTGCAAAGGGCCGTGCGGAAGCCGTCAGCGTCGATGGTGATGACCTGTCCGTTTTCGATGACAGCGGCGCTCCCATTTTCAAAGTCCATGGCCTGGTCGAAAACGCAGGGGATCGTCAGGTCGCCGTCGGCGTCCAGGTAGCCCCATTTTCCTTCCAGGCAGACCGCCGCGAATCCCCCGGACATGGAGCGGATCTCCTCATACTTGGCATAGCTTTTGGTGAAGGCATAGCGGACCGATTCGTAGTAGTCTGTCAGCACCTCGCTGTTCAGCCGGGCAATGCCCTCCTTTAGGGTATCCAGGCCGCTCTGGTACTTGTGGTTGAGGAAGTAGTGGTCTGCGGTCTCCCGGTAAAGATCCGCATTGGCGGCATCCCCATCCAGCATGGACAGGAGGGTGGTCAGGTAGGACTTTTCCTCGCCCAGCGCCTGGTAGCAGTCCGCCAGCGCCCGCTGCACCTCTGCGGTCCGCCCGGTCTGGATTTCTGCGGCCTCCTCCAGAAGGGGGACGGCGCGGACGTAGACCTGGTCGCTGATATAGGCCTGAGCCTCTGCGAACAGCTCATCCTGTCGGGCGCTGTTCCGGGAACCGGCAGTGACAGCGGCCAGCCAGACAAGGATAGCCGCTGCCGCGAGGAGGACGGCCAGTAAGATTTTCTTGCTTTGATACAAACAAATCCCGCCTTTCACAATGCGGTCCGCGCGTCACAGGCGGAGCAGGTAGCAGAGAAACGTTCCGATGAACAGGAAGGGGACCAGGGGCACCCCGTCCTTCCGGCTCAGCTTTTTCCGGATCATCTGAACGATGGAAAAAACCGCGCAGAGGAGGAGTCCGTAAAACACCGCCCCGACGATCCGCGTGGCCGTCAGATAGAGACCCATCAGCGCCACCAGTTTGACGTCGCCGCCGCCCAGCTGTCTCCGGCTGAGAAAATAAGCGATGAGAAAGACCAGCCCCATCATTGCGGAGCCGATTCCTGCCAGAATCAGGCGTTTCAGCGCAGCCTCCGCGCCGCCCAGCAGGGAGATGCCGGCCAGTCCCAGGAAAATGCCGCCCATCCAGAGCAGCAGGCGGTTGGGGACGATTTTCTGCCGCAGGTCGATTACCGATAACACATACAGAAACCAGAGTGCGGTTCCGGCGAATGCCATTTCTGTCCAATCCATATGATTGCGTTGCCAGAAGCCGAGGATCCCGTAAGGAACCGGCAGCAGAAAGGCGGCTCGGACCAGAATGTCCGGCTTCTGCCCCTGAGAGGGGGATTCCAGGAAAGGCGGGAGCACCCATACCGCCAGTACTGCGGCGATTAGGCCCGCGCAGACTGCGATTGCCGTTGTTGCCAATTTGCTTCACTCACTTTCCATGTCTCAGGGGGAAGATTTCCGGTCGCTGCCATCTCCGTCCAGCCAGGCGCTGGCCGCCGCCCGCTGGACAACGTGGAAGCTGTCGCTGGGGAGGGGAAGCAGGGGGAACTGTACGGAAATATCGTATTCCACAATGAGGTCGATGGTTTTGCCATCGTAAAAAAGCCGGGATTCGCTGAAATCCAAGCCCTCCCAGCCGCCCTTGACTCCGTAGGCAGTGAGAAAGCCGTCCGCGTCCTGGCCGCCGGCATCTTCCAGATATTTAGGCGCCAAGGCCGTGGCCAGAGGCGCCAGGATCAACCGGCTTTTGCCATATTCCAGAGCCCCCTGGGCGCCCAGATAGAGGAATGCGATGGCCGTCTGCTTGGGATCCCTGGCCAGGGAAACCAGGGAACTGCCGGTCTGGATGGCGTCGGCTGCGGTAGTCTCGCCGGCGCTGATGAGGCTGTCCAGATCCTTCTGCAGTTCGTCAAAATCCAGCTCTCCGCCGGTGAGGTCGCTCTGGGTCTTGCCGAAGGCGCTGGTCAGGGTGTTGACGGAATCCCACAGGGTGTTGAGGTTTTTGGCGGATTCGTTGACGCTCTGAGCCTCCGTGCCGGCCTTTTCAAGAAAGCTGTCGTGCTTTTCCTGAAGGCCGGAGGCGCTGTAGAGGTAGCTATAGGAGGAGAGCTCCCGGACCGTCTGGGTCAGGGCGTACTGGACACGGTCATGGACAATGTAGAGATTGGTCAGATTAATCAGAAAGGCCATGATGCCGATGAAAATGACCAGAGAAATGGAGGCTTCCACTACGATGGAGCCGCGTTGGGAGGTTTTCAGTTCCCGCATCTCAGTACCCCCTTGTCTGCGAGTAGGAAAAGCTGCCGGAAAAGGGGTCATTCTGCTGGCCGAAGACATTCTGGACGTAGGGCATGAAGAGCATGGGAAGGGTAGTGTTCACGGTCGTTTGGATGGCGGTGTAGGAATCTGCCAGACGGTAATCCAGAGAAGTCAGCGGGCTTTGCCGATAGTGATTGACGTTCATTTCAATGAGGTTTCCCGTCCGGGCGGTGAGGGTTTCGCCATCCCGGAATATCAGGAGCAGGAGGGTGATGTAGCCTTCATAGGAGAGATTGAAGTTTTTGGTTTTGCCGGCCTCTCCGCCGCCCTCTCCGCCGGAGGTTCCGGAAACCAGGAAGCCGAAAAACTGGCTGGGTTTCAGAACCCAGTCGGTTTTTCGCTTATAGAGAGCCACCGCTTCGCCATTCAGGAGCTTATTCAGGTCATTGGCGGTCTCGGCGGCGGTCAAAGCCGCACGGAGGGCCTCGCGGACGGCCAGCTGGATCAGGGGATTGCCGGCGGACAGGATCGCGGCGACAGAGTTGAGGGCGGAATTGATTTCGCTGTCCGTGTAGGTGTAGATGAAATTCAGGACGTAGCGGATGCCGAAAACCGTAGAGCGGACGGCGGAGACGTTGTCCGCGGCGTTCTGCTTTCCGGAGTAGACGTACTCCAGTTCGCTGCGATAGAGGTAGTTGGCGTCCGGGGATTTTTCGATGCCGGTCAGCGAAATATCAGCCTTGCTGCCGTCCGGATCCTTTTCGTGCTGGACGTTGGTGGAGTAGCAGGAAAACATTCCGACATCGTATTCCACCATCAGGAGCTTGTGAAGGAGGTCTGTGCCGGTTCCGGCCGCCGCACCGTCGAACTGGTCGGCGATGTCGCCGGTCATCTCAGCGGCGAGCTCATCCTCCTCGCCGTCGGTGACGGAGGGGGTGGAGCTTGAGCCGTAGGAGGCGGAACCTCCGTAGGTGCGGGCGTTCCAGATAGCGTCGGGGATCTCCTTTACCACCAGGTCCGGGGTGGCAAAGACGTTTTTCAGGATGCTTTCCGTCCGATCGTTCAGATCGGAGCGATTGCTTTCAGCAGTGGATTTTTGGCTGGAATCCCCGCCGGAGAAGTAGGATTTCAGGGTATTATAGAGGCTGGGGTTCACATCCTTCGCGTACTTCCAGTTGAGGGAGGGGACCGGGACGTTGCTGATACGGCTGGGCTTGGCGTCCTTGGGGGCCCACTGATAGTCCGAGAAGGTTTTGCCGTTATCGAACTGAATGGAGCCGATATCGTCCTTCATAGCGTCGATTTTGTCCTGATTGCCCGCCAGGGTATCGGCGAATTCGGTGAAGTCGTAACCGAAGAGGGCTTCGTATTCCTTGATCTGTTCTTCCATGGCGGACTGGACCTCGGAGGAACAGCCGGAGAGCTGGCCGCGCATGGAGCGGATTCCCTCCTGGATATCCCCGATTTTTTTATCGATTTTTTTGCAGGTGGACTGGAG
>CAKXAF010000037.1:5304-13103 GCA_934869045.1 uncultured Nitrososphaerota archaeon
TTGCCATAGGGATCGTACATCTTTTTCATCGTGGAGATGTCGCTGTCAGCGGCCTTGGCATCTTCCTTGATCTTGTCGTAAAAGCCGTCGATTTCGTCCTCCCAGCCCTTGATCTTGTCTTTGTCGGACTTGTTTTTGGACCCCTTCAGGGCGTCAATCCTGCTCTGGCGGTCTTCAATCTGCTCGTAGTACCAGATGATGTTGTCCGCGTAGATGGACATGTTGGAGTTGAACTGGTTCAGCTGGCCTTCGTGGAAGCTGTCGTTGGTATTGAGCTGGCCGCAGAGGTCTTTGTAGAGCTTGTTCAGGTCCTCCAGCATATCGTCGATTTCGGTTTTTTTCTTGAGGATCTTGCTGTCGCTGCTGAGATTTTCCAGGGCGTCCACCGCGCTGAAAATGTCCAGCTCCAGGAGCTGGGCTGCCACACGGTACTTCATATAATCGCCCACCTGGTTTTGGAGGACGGCGGAGGTCCCCAGGCTGGAATTGGAAAGGGTCTGGACGGAAGCAGAGGCTTTCATATTGCGGTAAGGGTTCAGGAGATTGCCGCCGCTGCTCTGGAAGAGCTGCTGCACACGGTCTGTCAGATTGTGGACGTCCTGATTGGCGACGCCGGTGTAAATGGATTTTGCGGGATCGAAGACGGCCAGAGCATAGTTTTCATAACCGCTGACGGCGCTTTCGTCCTGGCTCAGAGCAAAAAGGCCGTACATTTCCTTGAGCACGCTGTCGTATTGGCTGAGGACAGAGGAGGCGTACAGCTGATTGGCGTCGCTGGCCGCCTGCTGGGCGGTTTTAAAACGGGCGAGGTCGCTCATGATGCCGGTGAATGCCACGGTGGGCAGGAGAATGAGCGTGACAAACACCGTGACAACGCCGCGGCGGTCCTTTTTCAGCCGGAACATTCCGCTCCTCCTTTCAGGCGATATCAAAAGCCGCATCCGCGGAGGAATTCCGTCAGAAGAATCGCCCGATGACTTCGGCGGCTTTGGAAAACACTTTTCCGATGGCTTCAGAGATGCCAAATTTCTGGTCTACCGCATAAGCGATGTCAAAGGCGATGTCGCTGGTGCGGATGAACTCGTCCGGGTCGCTGACCACGCAGGCTGCCCGGGCCTTCAGGGTCCACTGGGCGGGGAGGCCCAGAAAGGACGGGTTGATGATGGGCTTGATGGACTGGGAGGCAACGGCCTGCAGCTCCCGGTAGATGATGTAATTTTTGGAGGTGACCTTCAGCTGGTAGGTGCTGACACCGTAAAAGGAAAAGGCCTTGGTGTAGCGCTTGGCCAGGGTTAAAGTGCCGTCCTGGTCCACGGAAAAGGACAGGTGGCGGTAGGGGTTTTCCAGGGTGGGGGCATAGCTGCCCGTGCCGGCGCCGTCGTAGGTGACTCCGGTATCGGTATATTCATAAGCACTGTGGGCCAGGGCAACCTCCAGCATGGACTGGAGGTTGGCTTTCTGGTATACGTAGATGGAGGTGAAATAGAGGAACAGGATCAGAATCAGCATTACCGGGAAGATCACGGCGGCCTCTACGACAACCATGCCGCTTTCATCTTGTTTCAGGGATCCCTTCATCCCATTTCACCTCTTTCTTGATATCAGTTGAGTTCCTTCCGGCCAGGGGGATAAAAGGATGGGGAAGAAAAGAACCCCTGCCAGCGGCAGGACGAAAAGGCCGGTCCATCTTTGTACAGGGCGCCCCTTTCCGTTTTGTCGGATAAGGTTATTTCCATTGGCTTATCACGTATTCCTGTATCGGACGTGCAAAAATCATGGACAGGATAAAGACCGCCAGGAGGATCAGAAACACGATGGCCGCATTGGAGAGGCCGTCCTGGCTGGTCCGGAGCGTTTGGGTCCGGACGGCCAGCCAGGTCAGAAGCTTCTTCATGGGTTACTTGATGGTGTCGGTCTGGTCGGTGATACGGGTCCAGATATCCTCAAACCACTCTTTGATGTACTTCCAGAAGATGGCGACCAGCAGCACGCCGACGAGGATGATCAGAACGGTGATCACCAGCGGGGAAACGCCGCGCTCATCGTTCTTCAGGGAGCCATCTTTCAGGGAGGCCAGGAAGCACTGTCCCTTGACGGCCAGTTTGGTCATGAGTTTTTTCATACAAGACACTCCTTTTAATAAATGGAATTATGTCAAATCCCCATGGAGCTGAAGCTCATAACCACGGGGACCATAACCAGGATGAGGATGCCGGCAAACATCAAAAGCATGGGGAAAAGCAGCCGGGAGCCTGCCAGCTCACCAGCACGACGGGCGCTGTGCTTGCGGCCGTCCCAGCTCTCTTTGGAAAGGGTGCGGAGGAAAGTGCCGATCTCGTCGTTGCCCTTGGTGAGATTCTGCATGATTGAGGCGGCGAGCTTGGAGGTTTCCTTGGTGTTGCAGCTTTGGATAAAGTTCTCGAAGGCGGCTACGGGGCTGATGCCGTTGCGCACCTCCTCATTGACCTGCCGCATCTGGATGTAAAGAGGGGAGGTCCCGCTTTGGGAAACCTGCTCCCAGGCGGGGAGGACTTCCATGCCGGCGGAGACCAGCAGGGCCAGCTTGGAGACGACCCGGGGGAATTCCCGGCCCATTTCCTCCTGGCGTTTTTTCAGGCGGTCCCGGATGTCGTCCACTGGGAGGTAGCCGACGATGAAGAACACCAGCGCGCCGCCCAGGGCCACGGCAAGGCCCTTGACCAGGTCCCCGGTAAAGAGAAGCAGCGCACCCAGGAGGAAGCTGACGCCGGCGCCCAGAACCAGCAGGGAGACGCAGTTGGCCAGCAGATATTCGGTATCATCCACCGCCTTGTCGCGGCCATAAAGCTCCACCCGCTGGCGGTAGAGGGTTTTGTAAAGATTTTGGTTGGCGTCGATCCGGAGCAGCTCCAGAAGGCGGAATCCGGCCAGGGTGATGGTTCCGCCCAGGGTGATTTTACCGGCTTTCAGAGCTTTCCGCTCCTGGTCCAGGCGGCGGAGAGCCTTGACCGCGCCTTTTTCTGAGCCCAGGGCACGGAGACGAAATTTTTCCAGGGGCATACCGTTTTCCAGGCGGTTCCGGATCCTCAGGAAGCGGCTTTTGCCGCTGTTTATCTCCCGGTCTTTCCCGCGGATCAAGGCACGCAGGATCTGGATGACCCGTTCCCTGGGGGCTGCGGTGAGGCAGATGATCCAGAGGACCAGCAGAACGGTGGCCAGGACCAAAAGGACGTAAGGCATATCGCTTCCCCCCCTTAAACCTTGATGCTGGTCAGCTTCTCCGAGAGGAAGAAGGCTGCCGCGAAGATGACAAGGACCAGAGTGGAGACCAGCCGTCCCGCCGTGGTGGTATAAAGCACGTCCATAAAGCCCTCGCCCATCAGGGACATACAGCCGACGATGAGGATGGGCATGATGAGCATCATGGTTTGCTCAGACTTTGTAGAGGTAATCATGGTTTCGATTTCCGCCTCGATCTCCATCTTGTCGGAGATGACCTGCTGCGTCTGCCGGAGGATCTCGCTGGAGCGGCTGCTCTTGCCTTCGATGACCTCATAGATGGAAGCGAAGCTCTCCACATCCTCCAGCCCGCTGCGGTTTGCGAAGTCCCGGAACAGCCGCCGCAGGGGGATACCGCTGTTTTCGTAGCCGGCAAGGATGTAGTCCACTTCCCGGACAATGTCCGACTGCTCGGAGTAGAGCAATTTCAGGTCGTCGCGGCTGCTTTCCAGGGCGCGGATCTCGGTGGAACCGGCCCGCATGGCCACGTTCATGGATTCCAGCATGTCGCGGAACTGGCCCCGGAGGTTCAGGAGCCGCTTTTTGGTGGCGCGGCCCGCCAGCAGCAGGGTAACGGCCGGTATCGCGATCAGACCGGCGATCACGGACAGCAGGACGCTGCGGTAAAAAATAAAGCCGACCAGGAAGCCGCCGATCAGGGCAAGCACACCGTTGAAAATATGCTCCGCCGGGCTTAGGGGACAGCGGGTGTAGTCGGTGGCCCCGGTTGCCGCGCTTTTGTTTTTCATGGGCGGACCTCCTTGCCGTCAAGAAAATCATAGATGCCGTGCTGAACGAATTTTTCCGTCTGAACCATGGCGTTCCGGGTGCGGCGCAGGGAACCCAGGACCTTCTGGTTGGTAGAATCCGGCTCTTCCTCAAAGCGGAAGAGGGGGTTCAGGACCGGCTTGTCGTTTTCATAGCCCAGGAATTCAGAAATCTCCAGGGTTTTGCGGGAAAAATCCCGGAGGCGGCCCAGGTGGATGATAACGTCCACAGCGGAGGTGATCTGCTGGCGGACGGCGTCCAGCGGCAGGCCTGCCGATCCGCTGAGGACCATGGTTTCCAGACGGGAGAGCATGTCCTTGCTGGAATTGGCGTGGCCGGTGGAAAGACTGCCGTCGTGACCGGTGTTCATGGCTTGGAGCATATCCAGGGCTTCAGGACCCCGGACCTCGCCCACGACGATACGCTCGGGACGCATCCGCAGGGAAGACTTGATGAGATCCCGGATGGTGATGGGGCGGGCGGACTCGTCGGTGGAGCTGCGCGTCTCCAAGCGGACCAGGTTGTCAATGCCCTTGATCTGAAGCTCGGCGGAGTCCTCGATGGTGATGATCCGCTCGTATTTGGGAATGTAGTTGGAGAGGGCGTTTAAGAAGGTGGTCTTGCCGGAGCCGGTGCCGCCGCTGACGAAGATGTTATACTTGGCCCGGACCAGCTTTTCCAGAAAATCGGCGGCCTCGGGGGTCAGGGACCCGATCTCGATGAGGCGCTCCATGGTGAAGGGCTTTTCCGGGAAACGGCGGATTGTGACGATGGGGCCGTTGAGGGCCACCGGGGGCATGACCACATTGACGCGGGAGCCGTCCTCCAAACGGGTGTCGACGATGGGATTGCTTTCGCTGACCGAGCGGCCGGCGGCCTGGACGAAGCGGATGATCAAGTCGCTTAAACGCTCTTTGCTTTCAAAGCGGTCGGGGAGCTGGCTCAGCTGACCGTCCCGTTCGATGAAGATGTGGTCGTAGCCGTTGATCATGATTTCCGAGACAGATTTATCGGCCATGATGCGGCCCAGGATGTCCATGCCGCGGATGCTGTCGTAGATGCTTTTCAGGATGCCTTGACGCTCCCGAAAGTTGAGGGAGGAGAGGTAGGCGAACCGCTGGGGATCCGCGTCTGACGCTTCCCGGGTCTTTTCGTCCAGCTTTTGCTCGATGAGCGCCATCAGGGCGCTTTCATCCATGGCGGTGAGCAGGGGGTGGTCCTGAATTTCGGACTTGCATTCAAAAATCAGGCTGTCCCTTGGATTTTCCGGCATGATGCCGCCTCCTTTTTGAACGATTTATGCCAGGAACGTCAGATCCCAGGAGCCGTTTTGGGCCAGAAAGCCGCAGAGGGATCGGCTGTCGGAGGCGTTGGCACAGAAGTCCAGCCTCGCCAGCACAGGGAGTTCCGTGGCTCCGCCGCCGACGAGGACAGCGGACAGCTTCTCACGGAAAGCGCCGTAGACGCTGTAATGCTTTTCGAAAAGCGCCCATTTGGCCCGGGACGCGGTAGAGGTCCCCATGACGGCGGCGATGCGGTCGGCGCCGGTCAGGACGGCCATAGCGGCAGCGTTCAGATAGGGGCTGAGGTCGGCCACGATGCGATCAAACATATTGGAACTCCGCAAGACTGTGAGAAGGGCGGCGGCGTCGTCGGCGGTAACGGCCTCGAAATCCACCAGATTGTCGAACCCGTTCAGGTGCTGGAGGCCGGTGGCCGGATCTGTCTGAAGGAGACTCTGAAGCTTGGCGGCCATGTTGATGCCGCTGCCCAGTTTGGCGAACAGTTCGCTGACGCCTTTCCGATCCGAGGGCCCGAAAAAGGCTTCGTGGGAGGAGATGTTCTGGAGATCCAGATACAGGGTCCGCTTTCCGGCCATGGCCAGCCGCGAAGCGTAGGCAATGGCAGCGGACGTGGTGCCCACACCGCCGGCGGGGGAGTAAAAGGCTGTCAGGAGGGTGGCCTGGGAGTGGCCGCTGTAGATGCTCTCCGCAGGGGAGACGTCGGCGTAAAGCTCCAGGATCAGGCGCTGGATTTCACTGATGCGCTGATATTTACGGATGCTTTGGAAGCCCTCGGCGGTGAAGCCGCCGTCCTGGTCCGGGTCGGCCAGAAGAACGGCCAGCCGGGTCCCGGAGAGCCGAAGGGAAGGGTCGTACATCCCGGCGGAGAGCAGCAGGATGTCGCAGGAGGCTCCGGAAAAATCCCGGAGGAAAAGCTGCCGGTCGGTATACAGGGTGACGCTCCACTGCACCGCGTCGCTGCGGGAAAGGACGCTGGAGAGCCTTTTTAAGTAATCGGCGCTGCTGTCTGCAGCCACAAGGCGGATCTGCATGGTCGGTTCCTTCCTTTCAATGGATATGCGGTCAGCGCCGCTTGATGATGCCGAGGGAGATGTTGTCGCGCTCCCCGCTACGCCGGGCCTCCTGGACAAAGGAGGCGGCGAGGAGGTTCAGGTCGGTTTTGGGGCGGATCTTCTGGATGCCCCGGATGAGGCGCTCCCGGCCCAGGGTGTGGTAAAACCCGTCGCTGCAGAGCAGGAAGGCGTCCTCCTCATAGACGGCGCCGGAGGCAGTGAAGAAATCCGGGTCCCGCTGGATGCCGATGCAGCGGGTCAGAGCGGTTTTTCCCTCGGGATGCCGGGCAACGTGGTCCTTGGTCAGGAGGAAAAGGTCATGATTGACCCGGTAGATGCGGCTGTCGCCCACGTGGATCAGAAAGTAGGCGTCCCCGCAGATCAGCAAAACGGAGGCCGTGGTGGCGGCGGGAGTTCCCTCCTTCAGAGAGTGGGCGGCGATTTCCCGGCCGGCGGCGGCCAGGGCTTCGGTGAGGGAGGCGGACAACTGGGGCAGGGGATCCTCCGAGAGGGTCCGGGCCGGAAGGCAGCCGGAAAACCACTCCCGCAGCCGGAGCACAACGGCTGCGGATGCATAGCCGCTTCCGGCGAGGCTGCCGACCCCGTCGCAGATGACACCGAAAACCGCCTCCTGGCCGCCAAAGGAATCGGAGGCGAGAAAGAGGCTGTCCTGATTGGATTCCCGACAGCAGCCCTGGTCACAGCAGCCGCCGAATCGGTATTCCATCTCGTGTCCCTCCTTCCTTGAGCAAACAATACAATCCCTATATACAATACCATATTTTGCAAAATTTGTAAACAGCGGATTTCCCAAATATGAGCAATGTTTTACCAACTGATTTGCCCGCGCCGGATCATTCGGCTTTTCATACATACACTGGAAAGAAAAACTGTTACGCCACAGGGATCCATTTTGCAGGAAAAAAGCCTGTTCGGGCGGTCACGCCAGAGCAGGCTTTTTCGACAGGCTGAAATCACTAGTTTGCTAGTGGTCAAGTTTGCCAGTGGTTTTGATTGTATGAAAGGATTTTGGCGGTCAGCCCAGGGCAACATCCAGGATCATCATCACCAGAAAGCCGGCCATAACGCCGAGAGTGCCGGAATTGGAATGCTCGCCCAGGTGAGCCTCCGGAATGAGTTCCTCCACCACAACGTACATCATAGAACCTGCGGCAAAGGAGAGGAGCCAGGGCATTAACGGCTGGATACTTCCGGCGATCAGGACAACCAGCACCCCGAAAACCGGCTCCACGATACCGGATAGGCTGCCAAAAAGGAAGGAACGCCAGGGGGAAAGGCCCTCCTGCCGCAGGGGGAGGGAAATGGCTGTCCCCTCGGGGAAATTCTGAAGGCCGATACCCAGGGCAAGCACAAGAGCAGAGGTATAAAGGACCGTTTCATTCCCAAGAGCCAGCTG
>CAKXAF010000038.1 GCA_934869045.1 uncultured Nitrososphaerota archaeon
CCTCAGGATCGGTCAGATCGGCCTGAAATACCTGGGCGCGGCGGCCCATGGCGGCAATCTCATCGGCAGTTTCCCGGGCGCGGGCAATGTTCCCGGCACAGTGGACGGCGATATCCGCACCGCCCCGGGCCAGCTCCAGGGCAATGGCGCTGCCGATCCCCCGGCTGGAGCCGGTGACCAGCGCGCGTTTCCCTGTCAGGTCAAATTCCATAAAAGGCATCTCCTCTTTCCAGTATCAGCGGACGGCTGCCAGAATTTCCTCCGGCGTAACCGGCCGCCCCAGCTCCATGATGTATCCGTGCCGCACCCGAGAGGTGTACGCCTCCGGATCTTCGGTATTGCTGGCAAACATTCCGTAATGGGTGGGGATCGCCGCTTTCGGCTCCAGAACCTCCGTCAGCCGGACAGCTTCCTCCGCATTCATGTTTCCAAGTTTGCCGTTGATGCATATAAAAAGGAACTCCGGCTTCACTGCGGCCATCTCCTCCAGCCGGGGGTTCCACAAGGTGTCCCCTGTAAAGTAAAAGCTCCGGCCGCCCCATCTGGCCAGAATGCCCACCGCGTCAACCGAATGATCCGCAAAGACCGCTGTAAGGGCAAAGTCCCCTACTGTTATTGTATCACCCAGGTCAAGCGTGCGGATGCGGGGGCAGCCAAGCTCCTCCAGGTGTTTCCGGCAGGAGGAAGGCGCACAGAAATCGATGTGCGCCCGATCCATCCGGCAGATCGCGTCGGGATCCAGATGGTCCAGATGGTCGTGGGTGCAGATCACCGTCCCGGAGACCTCCTCCGGCCGGATGGGCGGCTCCACCATCCGGGGCCGTCCCGCCACCCTGTTCACCGCGTCAGAAAGATACGGATCCAGAAATACCCGGGTCCCGCTGTCTTCCAGCAGATAGCCGCTCTGGCCAAGCCAGGTAATGGTCATAAAAAAGCCTCCTTACAGCGCCGTCTGGGTGTCGTTGGGGTCGCCGCTGCGGGCCAGATCATATTCCCTGGACCAGTCCAGCTCCCGGTATTCCTCGCCGCGGGGATCTGTCCGAATCCATTCCAGCAGCAGATCCAGCATCTCCTCTGTCCAAGTGTTGCGGTCGATCTGAGCAGTGGTAAACCGGTTCTGGGCGATCATTTCAAAGCCGAAATCATCCTTGACGTGAGTTTTCGCCGCGCCCTCCACCACGTCGGCCACCAGATGGCTGGGGATAAACAGCACGCCGCCGCCGGCCCCGAAAACCACGTCCCCGGGCAGGCAGACCGCCCCGCCGAAGTTGGTAATGGTGTTGAATCCAGTCATGACGAATTCCCGGATAGGAGTGGGGTCGATGCCCCGATAGTAGACCTGGACGCCCTCCACCTTTTTCATCTGCTCCACATCCCGGACGCCGCCCCAGATCACCGCTCCGCCGCTTTTGGTGCGGGTTTTGATAGCGGTGGTCAGGTTCCCGCCCACAAAGGTGCCTTTGTAGATCTTGTCGTACATATCGGCCACCACCACGTCGCGTTCCATCAGAGAGTCGATAACCCACTGGTTATAATTTCCGCGGCGGCCCTCCTCCGAACCTTTCTGGAACATCAGCTCATGGAGGTCAGGGCGTGTGGGGCAGAAATTGCAGGTCACTGCCCGGCCCACCAGCTTCCGGCCATCGTCGTGGAGAGCCTGGAGGGGAGCCAGCCCTCCTCCCACAAACTGATTCTCGTATCCCAGCACGAAGATGGGCTTCCACACCTCCTCCAGGGTCATGCCGTAGAGGGCGTCCAGGTATTTATCCGCCACTCTGGGCCGCCCGTCGGGCAGCCGTTCGCCCTTCCATTGAGGCGTCAGAGCAATGATCTCTTCCCGATCGTTGAAATTCACAGAAAAGTCTCCTTTCAGCTCCAGATGCGGTCGTTTGAAAACTCCTGGTCCCACTGGGAGGTAGACTCCCACATACCCGGGATGTTGGGGTTGATGTGCCGGGCGATCAGCTCCTCGTTGAGGCCGTCAAACCCCAGCCCCGGCTTTTCCGGAACGGTGATGAAGCCGTCCCGGATCAGAGGATCGGGCAGCCCCTTGACCAGATCTTTCCACCAGGGCACGTCCACCGAGTGGAATTCCAGGGCCAGAACGTTGTGCATGGCCGCCGCCGCGTGAACCGCCGCCATGCAGGCCACTGGGCTCTCCGCCATATGGACCGCCACCGCCACCCCGTAGTCGTCAGCGATATCGGCGATTTTTTTCAGCTCCAGCGCCCCGCCGCAGGTGAGGACGTCCGGATGGACCACCGAAACGCCTCCGGCCCTGATAAGGGTCTCGAAGCTCTCCTTCAGGTAGATGTCCTCGCCGGTGCAGATTGGGGACGGTGGTGGAATTGCGCATCCGGACATACTGATCGGTGTACATCCAGGGGACCATGTCCTCCGCCCAAGCCAGGTTGTATGGCTCCATTCTCCGCAGAAAGCGGATACAGTCCTCCACGCAAACATGGCCGAAGTGGTCGATGGCCAGGGGGACCTCATACCCGATGACCGACCGCACCTCCCGGACGTAACGCTCCAGGATATCCAGCCCTTTTTCCGTCAGATGAATACCGGTGAAGGGGTGGGCCGTGGTAACAATCTGATAGCTTTTCTGGCGCCTGACCATATCCGCTGTGACGGAGCCTCCCTGCACATTTAAAATATGGGGCGCGTAGGCTTTCATCTCTTCCAGATACCCCAACGGGGCGTTGAGCGCGCCGGGCTCGTCCAGGAGCAGGCCGATGCCCAGATCCATTTTCAGGAAGGTGAAACCCATCTCCAGCCGCTTTTTCAGGGCGCGCCCCATGTCCAGACCGGTGTGCTTGCCGTCTACGTCGGTGTCGCAGTAGACCCGCACCCGATCCCGGAACCGCCCGCCCAGCAGCTGGTAAAGGGGCACGCCGTAAGCCTTGCCCGCCAGATCCCACAGGGCGATCTCCACGCCGGAAACGCCGCCCCCCTGGCGGGAGTGGCCGCCGAACTGTTTGATCTTTCGGAAAAGCCGGTCCACGTCGCAGGGATTTTCCCCCAGCAGCCGGCTTTTGAGCATCAGCGCATAGGTTTTGCTGGAAGCGTCCCGGATCTCACCGTAGCCGGTAAGTCCCTGATTGGTTTCGATTTTCAAAAGGGTACAGCGCTTGGGAGCACCGTCGATGTCCGCAAAGCGCATATCAGTGATTTTCAGCTCCGATGGGCTGGAGCAGCGGTTAAAATCTGCCATAAACGACCACCTTTTTTCAAAAATGATTGACTTTGCCGGCCGGCGTGCTATACTGTATTTATCATAACGGAAGCGGCGGAGAAAATCATCACGAATCTTACCGCGCTTCCAAACTATTTTCCGATTGGAGGAACCGGCGTGACAGAGGCCTACCTTCCCGAGGCAGCCCGGGACAGCTATCTGCTGCATCTTTTTGAGGTGGAACCGGCCCCCGGTTCCCGCACCTTCCGGGAGCACCGGCACAGCTGGTTCGAAATTGTCCTGTTCAAGCAGGGCTATGGAACCTATCAGACCGTCCGGAGATCCTACAGCATTCAGGAGGAGGACGTATTCGTCTTCGCCAGCAACGAGATCCACTCCATCACCGAGATCAGCGCCAGCCCCCGGATGCGGCTGATGAATCTGCACTTTGACCCCCGCTATTACCTGGACGCGCCTTACGACGGCCTGTCCCAGATGAATTTCGCCTTTTTCAGCGGCCATGGGACGGAATTTGAAAACCGCCTCCCCCGGCAGCATCCGGCGACCATCCAGATCCGCAGCCTGCTCCGATCCATCGAAGGCGAGCTCCTGGAAAAAGGTCCGGAATATGCCTGGGCGGTCCGGGCGGAACTATCCCGTATCCTCCTTCTTCTGATCCGCCAGCTTCAATACGGCGCCCCGCGCTTTCCCGACGGAGGCGCCCGGCACACGGAGGCCGTCCGGGATGCTGTGGATTATATCCGCGGCCATCTGACCGAGGAGCTGACCTTGGAGGAGATTGCCCGGGCGGCGCGCCTCAGCCCCAACTACTTTTCCACCCTTTTCCGCCAGGTCAGCGGCCAGGCTCTCTGGGACTATGTCACGGCGCGGCGGATCGAACGGGCTATGCGGCTCCTGGAGCTGGACGGCGGACAGACCATACTGGACATTGCCACTCAGTGCGGCTTCAACAACACGGCGAACTTCAATAAAATGTTCAAAAAGCACACCGGCCGCACCCCCAGCGAATATCGAAAGCATGGCGTCAGCGCACTGTATTAAGAGATGCCGTTTTTCAGCATTCTGCCGCTATATGCAAAGAATGTTACGAATTTTACCTCCTTCACCTGAAACACCGGGAAGGATGAAAGGAGAGGTTGCCGTATGCGCGACTATTTTCATCAGCAGTCTCCTGTCCGCTTTATCTTTCCGGTGGACGGCGACTGTTTGAACAGCCGAGATGGGACTCTGGAGGAGGGCCGTCTTTGGATCGAGGCGCAGGTTGCGGCGCCGGCAGGGGCGGACATCACTGTCAACGGTGCGGCGGCCCGGGAAACAGCGCCAGGGATCTGGAACGCCCGCCTTCCTCTGGAGGAGGGAAGAACCGGGCTTACCGCCGCGGACCGCGCTCATCCCGGCACAGGAGACCGAATCACTGTCTTCCGGCTGAAGGGTAAGGAGAAGGGCTTCCGTCTGTCAGTGGACGACAACATCCTTTTTTTGGAGGATCTTACCAAAAATCAACATCGGTATCACTCGCTCTTTGAGAATCCCTACCTGGCTCTGTACCGGTCCGTCCATGAGGAAACCGGGGCGTGTGTCCATCTGAATCTGTTTTACGAAACCGGAGATCTCTCCGCTTTCTCCGGTGAGCGTCCGTATTTCAATCTTTCCATGATGACCAGCCGCTTCCGCGAGGAGTGGAGGGCCAATGCCGATTGGCTGCGGCTATCCTTCCATTCCCGTACGGAGCACCCCGGGCCGCCCTACTCCACCCCCGAAGAGGACAAAATCGCCGGGGACTGCCAACTGGTTCAGCGGGAGATCCGCCGCTTTGCAGGTGATGAGACTCTTTCGGAGGTAACGACTGTCCATTTTTGCGCCTGTCCCATTGAGAATGTCCGCGCGCTGCGGGAACTTGGCGTCCGGGGACTGGCCGGGTTTACCGGCTGGGGGGACCAAGTCCGGCTGTCCTACCACTATCCGCCCGAGGTGGCGCAGCGAGTTGCGCAGCGGCATTTTTGGGTGGATACCGAGGAAAAAATCGGCTGTGCGCGGATCGATTCCACTTTGAACACCATTTCGCCGGAGGACCTGCCCGGCCAGCTGGAAAAAGCAGGCCAGTCAGGGGCGCAGAACGGGTTTCTGGAGTTCATGATCCACGAACAGTATTTCTACCCCGATTACTGCCGCTACATCCCGGAATTCGGGGATATGGTCTTTTCCGCCTGCCGCTTTGCCCGGGACCGGGGCTACATGGGCCAAAGCCTCAGCACCCTGTTCGCGGGGCTGTTCTGATCGAAGACAGAAAATCCGTCACCTTCTTCATAATAACAAAGCAAACTCTCTGTCTTTTTATTTTTGCGGTTGAGATCCCGGCTTTGACCGGGGTCTCTTTCCATCTTCGTGAAAAATGCGGAGATTTCAGGCCGGAACGGTATAGACAAATCTGCCGCTTTGCGGTAATCTGCAAGTACACTCCTTTTCGGAAAGAAGGTATGTCAATGAATACGCAATTTTCTCTGGAACGGGCACAGCGGATCCTCAAGGATTTGCAGGAAATGCTGATCCCTGCACGGATTCCGGTGACCTGCTACCGGATTTGGGATGGAAACCGTGAAGACGGCGCTTTCTGCTCCACCGACGGCTGGGCGGAATGGGAGGCTGGAACGCCCTGGAGCGGTCTGGAGCGCCACCGCTGGTTCCGAACCGCGGTTGAAATCCCGGCGGAGTTCGCCGGACGCACGGTGGAATTCGTCCTCACCACCGGCCGTGAGGGGCAATGGGACGCCACCAACCCACAGATGCTTTTCTATCTGGACGGAAAGCCGGTCCAGGGCGTGGACGTCAACCACACCCATGTCCTGCTCAGCAGCTGTGCAGAGGCGGGACGGCGGTACGAAATCTCCTTTCTCGCCTTCAGCGGCTCGGTGCCGGGAGATTTGCTGCTGCGGACAGAGCTGGCTGTGCTGGACCGCAGGGTGGAAGCCTACTGGTACGACCTGAAACTGCCGGTGGACGCCGCGGCTCTGCTGGCCGGGCGGGATCCGGACAACTGCCGCCGCATTTTGGAGGTAGTGGAGCGTTCCCTGGACCGGGTGGATCTCCGGAACCCGGGGAGCGAAGCGTTTTACCGCTCTCTGGACGAGGCAGGCGCCGTCCTGCGGAACGCTTTTTACACCGTGCCTCGCCCTGGAGTCCCCACGGTCAGCGCCATTGGACACACCCACATCGACATCGCCTGGCTCTGGACCGTGGAGCAGACCCGGGAGAAGGCGGTACGAAGCTTCTCCACCGTCCTGCGGCTCATGGAGCAGTACCCTGATTACCGGTTCATGTCCAGCCAGCCGGTCCTTTACCAGTTCGTCAAGGAACAGCAGCCGGAGCTTTATGAGCAGATCAAGCGCCGGGTCGCTGAGGGCCGCTGGGAGGTGGACGGCGCCATGTGGCTGGAGGCTGACTGCAACCTCCCCGCCGGAGAATCCCTGGTGCGGCAGATTCTCAAGGGCCGCCGCTTTTTCCTGGAAGAATTCGGAAAGGAGAGCCGCAGTCTCTGGCTTCCCGACGTCTTTGGCTACAGCGCCGCCCTTCCCCAGATCCTGAAAAAATCCGGCATCGAGACCTTTATGACCACAAAAATCTCCTGGAACCAGCAAAACCAGCTGCCCAACGATACCTTCCTCTGGCGTGGGCTGGACGGAACCGAAATTTTCGTCTACATGCCCACTACCTGCAATGCCCAGGCGGACACTGGGGCTGTCACCTTCAGCGAATCCCGCAATACTACCACCTACACCGGTGATATCACCCCCAACATGGCTTTGGGCACTTTTGGACGGTTCCAGAACAAGGATCTGACCGAGGACGCCCTGCTGCTGTTCGGCTACGGCGACGGCGGCGGCGGCCCCACCAAGGAAATGCTGGAAAGCGCCAAGCGTCTGCAATACGGCCTACCCGGTATTCCCCGGGTGGTGCAGCGGCCGGAAACCGACTTTCTCGCCGAGGTCCGGGAGAAAATCGCCGGGCTGCCGGAGATGCCTACCTGGGACGGGGAGCTTTACTTCGAACGGCACCGGGGCACCTACACCTCCGCAGCCAAAAACAAGCGGAACAACCGGAAATCCGAGTTGCTTTACGAGGCGCTGGAAACTCTGTCTGTCACAGCAGCGGAGCTGGGACTCCCTTATCCGGCGGAGGAGCTCCGGAAGGGCTGGGACGTCATTCTCCTCAACCAGTTCCACGACATCATCCCGGGGAGCAGCATCAGCGAGGTCTACCGTACCACAGACCGGGAATACGCGGAAATCCTCGAGATGGGCCGGGCGCTGTTCGGCGAACGGCTGGCTTTCCTCGCGTCCCGGGCAGGGACGGAGGGGGCTGCGGTGCTCCTCTACAATGCCCTGGGCTTTGACCGCAGCGATGTGGCGGAAATCCCCGTGCCGGAGGGCGGCCCCTTCGCCTGGGCCGTTTCAGAGAACGGGCGCGTCCCGGTTCAATATACCGAAGCCGGCACCCTGCTCTTTTACGCTCAGAACGTCCCGGCAGCGGGTTACCGGGTCTTCCGGCTGGAAAAGGGCGAAGCGGCCTCCGCGGCGGCAGGCGGCATGTCCTTTGAAAACGAATTCTACCGGGCGGAATTCCGGGAGGACGGCTCCCTGATCTCTTTGGTGGAAAAAGAGAGCGGTCTGGATCTGATTCCCGCCGGAGACGCCGGAAATCTTCTGATGACCTATGAGGACCGGCCGGGCAACTGGGACAATTGGGATCTGGATGATTATTACCGCCGAAAGCCCTACCCAGCCGACACAAACAGCGGCGTCACCGTATCGGAATGGGGGCCGGTTCGCTGTACCCTTCGCAGGAGCCTGCGGTTCTCCAATTCCACTGTCACCCAGAACATCCGCCTTTACCCGGATCTGCCGCGCATCGATTTTGAAACCGAAGCGGACTGGCAGGACAACAACCTTCTGCTCAAGGTGGAATTTCCTGTGGCGGTCAACGCCACCAAGGCCTCCTTTGAGGTGCAATTCGGCAACGTGGAGCGGGAGACAACCTGCAATCACAGCTGGGATTCCGCCAAATTCGAGACCTGTGGACACAAGTGGGCCGATCTTTCGGACAACGGCGCGGGCCTGAGCTTATTAAACGACTGCAAATACGGCTACTGCGCGAAAAACGGCCGGCTGGAGCTGAGCCTCATCAAGGCGGGATGCTACCCCAACGTCGACGCGGACCGGGGAGCGCACCGGTTCACCTACTCGGTTTACCCCCACCGGGGGCGCTGGCAGGAAAGTGCCACCGTGGAACAGGCCTATCAGCTGAACGTCCCGCTGTACGGCGTTCCGGCATGCGGGGATGGGAGCCTTCCGAGCGCCTTCTCCATGTTCCGGTGCAGCCAGGAAAACTGCTTCCTCGAAATGGCTAAGCAGGCCGAGGAGCGGGATTCCGCTATCCTGCGGCTCTACGAAAACCACAACATGGCGGTCCGCAACACCGTCACGGCAGGCCGTCCGCTGAAGGCGGTCTATGAGTGCGATCTGATGGAACGGCGTCTCCGGGAAATCCCACTGAATGGCAGTTCCTTCACAGATTTTGTAAAGCCCTTCGAGATCAAGACCTATGAGCTTTGCTTCGCAGAATGACTCCCAAGGGAATACGTTCTGAAGCGGGCCCGCATTTTGCGGGCCTGTTTTTGCTAAATTTGCCGCCAAAATGTCAAATTCCGGGCCTTGCATTTCCGGGGTATTTTTGGTATCCTGAAAAAAAGGACAAAAGGAGGCATTCTCATGATTCTGGATTGCCACATCCATCACAACGAAATCTGCGATACGCCAGAGCTTTTTGCGCAGAAGCGCCGCCAGGCGGGCGTCAGCGGCGGGATCCTCTTTTCCCGGGAACCGGCTTCTTTTCAAAATCAGAAAGCCCGGCCCGGCGAAAGCGAAAACCGGCTGAAGGATATCCTCCGGTATACCGAAGGACAGCCGGATCTCTATCCCTTTTTCTTCATCGACCCTCTGGAGGACGGCGCCATGGAGCAGGTCGACATGGCAGTGGAGGCCGGGATCGCGGGATTCAAGGCCATCTGCTGCCATCACTACCCTCAAGACAGCCGCGCCATGAAGGTCTGGGAGCGCATCGCCCAAAAAGATAAGCCGCTGCTGCTCCATTCGGGTATTCTTTATAACGACAGTCCCTCCGCAGATTTCAACCGGCCTGGAAATTTCGAACACCTTTTCTACATCGACGGTCTGCGCTTCGCCATGGCCCATATCTCCTGGCCATGGGTAGACGAGCTTATCGCAGTCTATGGAAAATGGAACTACTGGAAGCTGGAGGCGCCCTCCACCCGGGTCACAGCCGAACTGTTTGTGGACGTGACGCCCGGAACGCCGCCCATCTACCGGGAGGAGGCTCTGACGAAAGCGCTGACGGTGGGATATCCATCCTTCCCCAGTCACCTTCTGTTTGGGACGGACGCCAGCAGCCGCTATGACAGCGCCCGCGTTGCCCGGCAGATCCAGGGAGATCGGACGGTATATCAAAAACTCGGGCTTACGGAAGAGGAACAGGAGGCTGTTTTTTCCGGAAATCTGCTGCGCTTTTTGAAGGGCTGCTGAAGCGTCCAAGCTGGCCCATCCTGAAAAAACCAGGCGGTTCCGAGCCGCCTGGTTTTTGTTATGCATGCCCCGTACCTGCCGGCATCCTGGAGCCGGCTTGCTTTTTATAGGCAGAAGGCGTGGAACCTGCGACCTGCTTGAAGGTCCGGATGAAATGCGAGAGGTTGGAGTACCCCACCTGCTCACAGGTTTCGGTGACGGAGCAGCCCTCTTTCAACAGGCGCTTGGCATGCTCAATCTTCAATAGGATCACATAATCCTTGTAGTTTTCCCCGGCGGCCTGCTTGATCACGCGGCTCAGGACGCTGACCGACCGGCCAAATTCCTGGGAAAGGCGTTCCAGACTCAGATCGTATTCCAGGCAGTGCTCCGCAATATAGGCCAGAATGCGCCGGGAAAAGTCCTGCTCCTCATTTTCCAGGCCGCGCTGTTCCCCATAGCAGAGCTTCTCCAAAATGGCGAGGACGCTTTCCCGAAAATCCGGAAGATCCTGGGCGCTGAGGATCTTCCCGGCCTGCTGCTTGCCGATGGGAATGTTCAGCTCCCGGCCCGCTGCGATAAGCGTCACCATCACATCGGAAAAGATGTACCGCTGCAGCAAAAACGACGGCGCGGTGCATTCCAGCTCCGCGACAAAATCATCCAGCCGCTGCCGCGCCTCCTCAAAGTCTCCGGCGCGGACGGCCCGGAGCATCCAGAGGACATACCGGTTGTCATAGGTGAGAAGATCTCCCTCCGGAATGCTGTCCTCTCTGGCGCGGGGCCTGCAGTCCGCCGTTGCCTCCAAGTAGGAGGCCGGAAGACGGCTCAGCGCCTCGTAGGCTCCGCCAAGGCCCAGCTCTGCCGGAAGGCCTTTGGTTTCCAAAAGAGCCTCCGTCAGTTCCAACGCTTCCTGGGCCTCCGCGATACCGGTCAGTTCCAGAACGATGGCGATGGAACCGCCCTTCTGCCGGTCGCATACCGGGTAAAACCGGATGCTGCCGTCAGAAAGATCCGCCAGCCAGTCGAGAACCGGATCGTCCGGAAGGATCTCGCGGTCCTGGAAGCGGATCAGCAGAACCGCATAAAAATCATTCGCTAAAGGGAGCCCCAGTAATCGCAGGCGCTGTACCATCTCTTCGGAGCTGTCGCCGTTCAGAAGAAGCCGAAGAGCCTGGCTGCGCAGCTCCCGCATCTGCTGGGTCAGCTGTTCGTTGGCGTGGGCGTTGCTTTCCAGCGCCTGAAACACAGCGTCTTCGATATCGTCTAGTTCATTGCGGCCCGGCTCACCCGGGAACCCATTGGCCTCCAACCCGGCCTTAATCCGGCGGATTGGTTTCACATTCCGGTAGGCGGTAAAAACGGCGACGCCGGCCAATAGAGCAGCGGAGACAATCACGATGCCCAGACTCAGGCCGCGGAAACCGGAAAAGCGATAGAAGCTCCGCATTTGCGGATAGTGGAGGACCAGCCGGAACCGGGAACCCGGTGCGTCTTCTGACGCCAGTTCCACCAGCCTTTCCTCCAGCGGGAACGGATCCGCCGCAAGAGACCGGTCCTCCAGAAAAAGCTCTACCGCTCCATCAAAACCGCCGGTCGCGTCCGTGATCCGCTGGAGAAACTCCCGCCGCTCTACGGCAAAACACAGGGTCGCGTTTCCTGAGGTGCCGCCCATCCGCACTGGGAAGGCGAACAGCACCACCGGCCCTTCCTCCGGGTCGAAAACGGAAAACTGCTCCACGCTGCTCAGCGTCCCGGCCAGCTCTGCCGCTCCGGAAATTCCCAGCACCCGGCGGATGTAAAGCTCCGTTGGAACCGTGGTTCCAGTGGAACGATAGAGGCGCCCGCTATTCTTGTGATAGAGGAGGAAGTATTCCTGCGTCAGAGGCGACATATTCTGATAGGTCTTGAAATCCTCCAGCATCTCCATTTCATAATAAGGATTCTGCTCCAAATAGGTGGGCAGATAAACGACCTGGGAGGCCAGCTTGTAGGAGATCTCCTCCAGAATGTCCAGCTGGTTTTCCATATCCGCAGCGGCCAGGGTCAGCTTGTGGAGATTGGACTGACGGTTCTCCTGTTCCAGATCGTGGAGAAAAACGCTGAACAGCGAAAAACCGATCAGCGAACAGGAAAGAAAGGTGATACATAGGTAGGAAAACAAATATTGAAAAAAAAGGCGGGGCCTTTTCCACTTGATGCCGGACATCAGAGAGCCTCCTGTGCTTTATTTTGAAAAGCCGAACAGCACCTAAGGGCGGATCGGATTCCGCCCCCAGGTGCTTTCTCATTTCTGTGTTTTAGGATTCCATGTTCTTCAGGTAAGTTTCATAAGCGGCCTTGTAGTAGCCCAGATATTCCTGGAACCCCAGGGCATCCAGTTCATCGAAGTACGCGTCCAGCTCGCTGAAGGGCCGCGCACCTGTCACAAATTTGGCAGACGCCTCCTGGATGTGGGCGTTGATGACGGTGGAAAGCTCGGTGATCCGGTTGTTTTCTTCCTCGGAGAAGAAGGTCAGGTAGGGATACACCTCGTCCGTCCGGTAGGGCATCAGATTGTCGATCACGCTGGGCCGGAACCAGAAGTCGCCGTTGGTGGGGTTGGCCAGATATACTTCCTTCATATCCCGGGGCGGAAGCCCATTGGCCTCAGGCCGCCAATTGAACTCGTTAAGGTTTTGCCCGATCGCGCCCATGTTGAAGCCCGCGACCCGCTTCCGAAGATATTCTACGGCATTCGGGTATAGGTCCGGATTTTCGACCCGGTCTACGTCCAGACGGTTGTAATTTTCGTCCAAGTACCAGCCGCCCCAGCCATCCAGCAGGTTTTCGGTACCGCGCACCGCACCGACCCAGGCCATATTATTTCCTTCGTCGGAATAAACATAATTGGCAAAGCGGATGGCAGCCTCAGGATATTCACATTCCTTGGTAATGACAAAGCCGCCGGTGGTAATCGGGCTGTTGATCATGACGAAAGGCTCTTCACAGTATTGGCTGGTCAGAGGAGGCATTGTGATGTACTGCTGAAAGCTCTCTGCAGCAGGAAGGTCGATAAAGGCGTCGATATTGATAAGTCCCGCCTTGTTCTCGGCGATGATCGCCCGGGTCCCGATTTCATCCAGGGTATAAAACTCGCTGGAGATCAGGCCTTCGTTGTAGAACTGGTTCATCAGTTTGAGGAATTCCCCGTACCGTTCCCGGTCCCCGGCAGGGATGACCGCTTCCCCGTCCCGTAGAGCCGGCGTGATGCCCTTGGAATCATTGGTCACATAGCCCAGGGCGTTCAGCAGGATGTAGCCGGGATTATAAGTGGTGTAGGAGC
>CAKXAF010000039.1:0-2977 GCA_934869045.1 uncultured Nitrososphaerota archaeon
TCCCGGAGGGGCGCTTTTGGGGAATGGAGGTGCCGGAATGGCTGGTCCGTTCCGGGGCGCTGTATCCATTAGGGTTGGCGGAGGAAGGGTTCCGCTCCACGGATTACTTCCCGTTCCTGCCCTGGGGCATGGTGTTTTTTGCTGGATTTTTCGCCGGAAAATGGATAATGGCGAAGGGGATTCCTCCCTTCGCCATGAAAAGCCGCAGCCCCTTCCTGGCAGCCTGCGGCCGGAAGACGCTGCTCATATATCTGGTCCATCAGCCGGTGCTGGTCGGGGCGCTGGCCGCCGTCCAGTATTATTCCGCCCGATAGACGTCCCGGAAAAGGGCCAGATACCGGGGCGGGATGGCCTTATCCAGATGATAGCGGCCAAAGAACCATTTTTCAAAGTCGCAGTGCCTTGAGATATAGTCCAGGTACAGGTGGATGCAGCTTTCCTCGTTGTCGTCCAGGTTCATAAAATGCTTGATGGAGGCGGGAGCCTCGTGGGTGACGATAAAATCCACCTTACCGTGACAGGCACGGAGGCTGTCTACGCCGTGCTGCTGCTCTTCCTCGGAGGGCTGCTCCTCGGGCTGCCACATGGGGTTGTCCAGGCTCATTTCGCCGGAATCGCCGCCGCCGAAGGCGAAGACCCGCTTGCCGCAGATCTCGTAGACCTCGCCCCGGAGCAGCTGGTAGAGGTTTCCGGAGATTTTCCGGGCCTTCCCGCCCCGGTATGCCACGATAGGATATTCTTTCAAAAGGGCATAATTATCGTGGCACCCTTCGACGAAAAGGGTGTCGCAGCGGCGGCCTCCGATTTTTTTCAGCAGGCTCGCTTCCTTTTTGGAGCCGTTCCATACGAAGCCGAAATCACCGCAGACCAGAAGAACGTCGGCGGATTTGAGCTTTTTGATCAGGGGATGGCTGAGGCGGCTGAAGTCGCCGTGCAGGTCGCCGGTCACATAGATCAAAGCGGGGCCTCCTTTGGTTTTGTGGTAAAGGTCAGTGAACTTATTTTTTCAAGGCGGCTTCGACCCGGCTCAGGGCGTCCTTCAGCATCGTCCGGGGGCAGGCGGCGGTCAGACGCAGGAACCCATCCCCGTCCTTGCCGAAGATGGAGCCGACGCCTAAGATGAGTCCCTTTTCCTTGAGCTTCTCCGAAAGAGCCTCGCTGGACAGACCGGTAAATCGGAAATCGAGCCAAGCCAAATAGGTCGCTTCGGGGGTCCGAAAGGGCACTTCCGGGAATTTTTCAGCTAAGAACTTTTCGATCACCTGGAAATTTTCCGCCACATAGGCGATCATCGCATCCCGCCAGGGCTTCCCTTCCCGGTAGACTGCGGCTCCCGCGCAGAGACCCATGAGGTTGGGCGGGGAAACGTGGTGAAGGTTCAGCTCCTCCTGGATCCGCTTGCGGAGGGCGGGGTCCCGGACAATGAGGTTGGAGGTCTGAAGCCCGGGGAGGTTGAAGGTCTTGCTGGGGGCGTTGAGGACGACTGTGCGCTCCAGCAGGTGTTCCGGCAGGGAAAGGACGGAGGTGAAGACGGTCCCGGGCATGACGATATCACCGTGGATTTCGTCGGCAAAGACCCAGACGCTGTTCCGGCTGCAAATCTCCAGCATCCGGCAGAGCTCGTCCCGGGTCCAGGCGCGGCCGGTGGGATTATGGGGATTGCAGAGGATGAAGCCGGTGACCGACGGCTCACGGGTCAGGGCCTCGAAACCATCAAAATCCATCTCCCATCGGCCGTCCGCCTCCTGCAGGGGGCACTCCCGGACCGCCACGCCCCAGCTTTTGGGCGCGGTGAAAAAAGGAGGGTATGCCGGGGTGGGGACGATACAGCCCTCGCCCTCCCGGCACAGGGTGTGGATGGCCCAGGAAAGGCCGGTGATGACCCCGGAGACCGGAAATAGTTCCTCTTTGGCCAGGGCTACGCCGTGGATGTTCTTTTCCCAGTCCCGAAGAGCGGTGAAGTAGCCCTCTCCCGGAAAGGTATAGCCGAAAACGCCGTGGGCGGCACGCTCCTGCATGGCCCGGACGGCGCAGTCCGGCGATCGGAAGTCCATGTCTGCGACAAACATAGGCAGGACGCCGGACGGGCCGTCCCATTTGCTGGAATCGGTGCCGCGGCGGTCCGGGCAGGTATCAAAATCGAAACAGTCAGCCATTGAAAGGCTCCTTTCCAATGAAAAATCATCCCATAGGAAAGCCGGACCGCCCGGATGGACGGCCCGGCGAAACGATGCACGCCGCAGGAAGTTACAGCGCTGCCAGGGCTTGCTCCAGGTCGGCGAGGATGTCAGCCTTGTCTTCGATACCCACCGAGAAGCGGATGAGGTCGGCGCCCACGCCGGCGGCGGCCAGCTCCGCGTCGTTCATCTGCCGGTGGGTGCTGCTGGCCGGATGGAGGACGCAGGTTTTGGCATCGGCCACATGGGTGACGATGGAGGCCAGCCTGAGGTTCTTCATAAAGAGCTCCGCAGCAGGGCGGCCGCCCTCCACGCCGAAGGAAACGACGCCGCAGCAGCCGTCGGGAAGGTATTTCTCCGCCAGGGCGTGGTATTGATTGGAGGGGAGGCCGCAGTAGTTGACCCAGGAGACCTTGGGATGCTTCTCCAGGTATTCTGCCACGGCCTGGGCGTTTTCGCAGTGGCGGCGCATCCGGAGGTGGAGGCTCTCCAGGCCCAGGTTCAGGAGATAGGCGTTCTGGGGCGCCTGGATGGAGCCGAAGTCCCGCATGAGCTGGACGGTGGCCTTGGTGATATAGGCTCCGGCCAGGCCGAAACGCTCGGTGTAGGTGACGCCGTGGTAGCTGTCGTCGGGAGTGGTCAGGCCGGGATACTTATCCGCGTGGGCGTTCCAGTCGAACCTGCCGCTGTCCACGATGCAGCCGCCGACAGCGGAGGCGTGGCCGTCCATATATTTGGTGGTGGAATGGGTGACGATATCCGCGCCCCATTCGAAGGGCCGGCAGAGGATGGGGGTGGCG
>CAKXAF010000039.1:2987-12860 GCA_934869045.1 uncultured Nitrososphaerota archaeon
CGAAGCGTTCGATATCCAGGACGGTCAGGGCGGGGTTGGCGATGGTTTCACCGAAGACAGCCTTGGTATTGGGGCGGAAAGCAGCGTTGAGCTCCTCGTCGGTGCAGTCGGGTTCCACAAAGGTGAACTCGATGCCCATGCGCTTCATGGTTACGGCAAAGAGGTTGTAGGTCCCGCCGTAGATGGTGGCAGAGGAGACCACGTGGTCTCCGCAGGAGCAGATGTTGAAAATGGAATAAAAGGACGCAGCCTGGCCGGAGGAGGTCAGCATGGCGGCGGTCCCGCCCTCCAGGGCCGCGATCCGGGCGGCAACGGCGTCGTTGGTGGGGTTCTGCAGGCGGGTGTAGAAATAGCCTTCGGCCTCCAGGTCGAAGAGCTTGCCCATGTCCTCGCTGGTGTCGTATTTAAAGGTGGTGCTTTGAATGATGGGAATCTGGCGGGGCTCGCCGTTTTTCGGGGAGTAGCCCGCATGAAGGCATTTGGTATCCAATTCCATGGCTGTCACACACTTTCGGTAGATTTTTTGTTTTCAGTATAGCACAGAATCGGGGGGTGGACAAGACCCCTTCCGGAAGTTTTTCTCGGCGCGTACCGCGTACTTTATAAATATGGAGGATTGGAGCGGCAGTGCGCCCTGTGCGGGAATGAAGATTTTGGATGACGGTGCGCTCGGTCCCTGCACCCCTTCTTTTTCCCCGTGGAAAAAGAAGGGGGAGAAAAAGACGACCAAGGGGGCCCGCCCCCTCGGGACTCCCCCAAGCCGCGCCGGCAGTTTTGGAGAACCCTTCCGCGCTTCCACGCGGTTACCGGCGGCCGCCGCCTGAACAGGCTCCGCCAAAGGCCATCTGCTTCCGCTTTCGGTGCGCGTGCCCTGGCGGGAAACGCCCCGGAGAAATGCGGCGGCCTTAGACCTGGCCTTCGTCCAGCCCCAGCAGCCAGGTGACCGGTACTTTCAGCGCCTTGGAGAAGGCAACCAGCTGGATATCGGTGACAATTCGTTCGCCGCGCTCGATTTTGGCAATGGAACTGATGGAAAGAGAGACGCCGTTGACCTCCAGCCGCGCACTGATGTCGGAAAGGGTGGCTTTGGGCTTTTCGGCCAGTCGGGCTTGACGGAGGCGGGCGCCGATTAAATTGCAATTCTTCATAAAAAGCCCTACTTTTTTTATTAGTATGGCTTGATTATAAGAGAAGAAATGTGGTATATTTGTCCTATAAAGACAAAAGGAGAACTTGATCCATATGTGGAATCTTGTTTCAAAGGCTCGCGCGCTCTGGAATCTGGCGGGAAAGTTCCTGCTCCACCTCTCTGCCTATAGCCGGAAATACGACGTCCCGCCGGAAATCCTCCGCCGCCATGCTGCGGATTTGGAGAAACTGGCCCGGGAAATCCGGCGGGAAGTGAATGAAAAAATTCCTTGACAGAACGCTCGGGGTGTGCTATACTTCTATAGAACAATCAAGCAGGATGCTTTCATCCTCACCCTTCGCTTTCGTGTTAGATGGGTCAATACCGGTTTTACGGGCGCTTTGCGGTGCCCTCGGGTTGGCATGGACGAAAGCGCGTCCATGCTTTTTTGTTGCCTGCGAAAGCCGCGGGCGAAACAGTTGGTTACTGAACGGTACGGGAGGTGCTTTACCATTAGCAAAAAAGACTTGCTTATCAACGAGGAAATTCGCGAGAAGGAAGTGCGCGTCGTTGACGCGGACGGAAGCCAGCTCGGCATCATGCCGACGCGGCAGGCTCTCGCTCTGGCCGCCGACAAGGGCCTCGACCTCGTCGACATCGCGCCGCAGGCTACGCCGAATGTCTGCCGGATCATGGATTTCGGCAAATACCGCTATGAGCAGGCAAAACGCGAAAAGGAAGCGAGAAAGAACCAGAAGGTTGTGGAAGTCAAGGAAGTGCGGATGTCTATGAACATCGACACCCACGACTTCGAGACCAAGGCGAACCAGGCCGTTAAATTCCTCAGCGGCGGCGACAAGGTGAAGGTCTCCGTTCGTTTCCGCGGAAGAGAAATGGCGCATACCGACCTCGGACGGGCGCTCCTTGAGCGTTTTAAGGATGCCTGCGCGGAAGTCAGTACCATTGATAAGCCGGCCAAAATGGAAGGCAGGAGCATGGTGATTTTCTTGCTGCCGAAAAATGCAAAATAATCCCGCTTCGTCCGTGCAAACCATGTGAAAAAATAAAGGAGGATTTCCGATATGCCGAAGATCAAATCCCACAGCGCTTCCAAAAAGCGCTTCGCTCTCACCAAAAACGGTCTTGTCAAACGCGCAAAAATGAACCGCCGCCACATCCTGACCAAGAAGTCCACCAAGCGCAAACGCCAGCTCCGCGGAGCCGCCTATGCGGATAAGACCTGCGTGGCCGCGATCAAAAAGATGATCCCCTACGCATAAGCGTAAACAAAACGTCAGGAACGATAAACCGAATTTGGAGGTAACAGATTATGGCTCGTGTAAAGGGCGCTATGGCAACCCGTAAGAGAAGAAATAAAGTCCTCAAGCTGGCGAAAGGCTACTGGGGCGGCAAGAGCAAGCTCTTTAAAACCGCAAAAGAAGCGGTTATGAAATCCGGCCAGTATGCGTACATCGGCCGCCGCCTGAAAAAGCGTGATTTCCGCAAACTGTGGATCACCCGCATTTCCGCCGCCTGCAAGATGAACGGCATGAACTACTCTACTTTTATGAACGGCCTCAAGAAATCCGGCAGCACCCTCAACCGCAAGGTCCTGTCCGAGATCGCCATTCATGATGAAGCCGCTTTTGCCGCTCTGGCTGAACAGGCGAAAAAAGCGTTATAAGCATTCCACGCCCCTGGTTTTGATACCCGGGGCGTTTGCTGTCTTTTCTTTTTGTAGAATACGCCAGGCGTCCGGAAAAGGACGCCGCGTCCGCAAGCGCCCCGGATGGCGGGAGGTTTGCGGACGCGCCGGCGGGAAAGGCGCTCTTATGGAACCGATTCAGTCCAAGGACAACAGCCGTGTCAAAGAGTACGCAAAGCTTGCTTCCTCCCGGAAATACCGGGAGGAAACCGGCCGGTTCGTGCTGGAGGGGGACAAGCTCTTCACCGAGGCGCTGCGCTCCGGTGTGGAGGTAGAGCAGGTCCTCGTCACCCCGGCTTTCCGGGACGCACATCCGGAACTGGAGGAGCCTTTGCGGGGGCTGACGGCCTTTGAGGTCAGCGGCGCGGCCGAGGGGCGGCTGTCCCTGTCCAAAACCCCACAGGGGCTGTATGCTGTGTGCAAAAAACTTGACAAACCCGAAAACCTTGCTAAAATAGACTGTAACGGAAGCTACATCGGCCTTTGGGACCTTCAGGACCCCGGAAACGTGGGAACAATCCTGCGGGGTGCGGACGCCATGAGGCTTTCCGGCGTGATTTTAAGTGAAAACTGCTGCGATTTGTACAACCTGAAGACCATTCGGGCCGCCATGGGCTCCCTGTTCCGGGTGCCGGTCTGGACGGTGGACATGGCCGCCTTCCTGCGGGAAAGCGGCCTGCGGTCCTATGCGGCGGTGGTGGATCCGAGCGCCCCTTCGGTGGAAACAGTGGATTTCCGGGGAAGCGTCGCCGTAATCGGCAACGAAGGAAACGGCCTTTCCGACGGACAGGCGGCAGCCTGTTCCGGGCGGATCACCATCCCCATGCGGGGGAACGCCGAATCGTTAAACGCCGCCATGGCCGCCACCGTCCTGATGTGGGAAATGGCGCGGAAAGGAGATGTGTGAATGAAACGGATTGAGAGCTTCTGCGTCAACCATGATAAGCTGAAGAAGGGGCTGTACCTCTCCCGGGTGGACGGGGATGCAGTGACCTATGATCTGCGGATGGCGGTTCCCAACAGCGGCTGCTATCTGGAAAACGACGGGATTCATACCTTCGAGCACCTCTTTGCCACTTATGTCCGGAATTCAGAGTATGCCGGACAGGTCATCTATGTGGGACCCATGGGGTGCCGGACCGGTTTTTATTTCATTGTGCGGGACACTGTGTCCCCGGAGGAGGTAATCGCCCTGCTGCGGCGGACCATGGATTTCATCGCGGGGTATGAGGGCGAAATTCCCGGCACAACTCCGGTGGAATGCGGGAATTACCGGGAGCACAGCCTCCCAAAGGCAAGGGCCTATGCTGCGGATATGGCATCCGTGCTCAATGGCTGGGCCCCGGAAAACATGCAGTACGAAAATTAGGAACTCCGGTTCTTTCGGGAGTGAAAATGATGGGAGAAGATCTGGTTTACTGGGTGTGGCTGTCCCAGTGTTTTTCCAGCGGGAGCGGAAAAATCGGGAAATTTTTGGAGCTGTCGCAGGACGTGAGATCCCTTTGCCTGGATGGGGAACAGGCGCGAAGAGAACTCTCTATTTTTTCGGAGCAGGATCTGAAGCGGATGGCCAAGACTTCCCTGGACCGGGCGCAGATGATCCTGGAGCAATGCCGGGATCTGGGAATCCGGGTGCTGTCCTGGGCCGACGAAGAGTATCCCCAGCGGCTGCGGGAAATCTACGCGCCCCCGGCTGTTTTATATGTCAAGGGGAGTCTGGAAGGGCTGGATCAGGAACTGGCCATCACAGCTGTAGGCACCCGGGAAGCCATCGGCTATACCCGGGGTGTGACGGGAAATCTCTGCTACCAGCTGGCCAGGGCCGGCGTGACCATCATCAGCGGCTGCGCCATGGGCGTCGACGAATACGCCCACCGCGGGGCGCTGAAAGCCGGAGGACGGACCATCGCCGTCCTGGGCTGCGGGCTGGATGTGAATTATCCGGCCCCCAACCGGGAACTGAAGGAGAAGATCCTTCAGTTCGGGGGCGCTCTGGTCAGCGAGCTCCCGCCCGGGACCAAGCCAGACGGCAAGTATTTCCCCACCCGAAACCGGCTCTTGGCGGGACTGGGGATGGGGGTGCTGGTCACCCACGCACCGGAGCGCAGCGGCTCCCTGATCACGGCGGATCTGGCGGCGGAGCAGGGGAAAGAAGTGTTCTGTGTACCGCCCTACAACATATACGATTCCGGATGTCTGGGGGTTGTCCCCCTTTTGCAGGACGGGGCCAAGCCGGTTTATTCCGTCCACAGCATTTTGGAGGAATACTATCCCCTCTACTCGGATAGGATAGACCTGAAAGCGCTGTCGGAGGTACTGATCCAGTCCAAACGGGCTGAGGTCGTGCGGGAACAGCGGCAGAGAGTCGCGGACGGCGCCGTTTACCGCGCCGGGCGTATGGAGGAGACTGCGGCAGCGGCGGTGGTGCAGCCTCCGGCCGAGCTGAACAGTACGCAGCAGAAGCTCTATGACGCTTTGGGCGATGAGCCCCGGTCGGTGGACGACATTATGAACGAGGCCGGTCTGCGTTCCTATCAGGCGCTGGCATCCATGACAGAGCTGGAACTGATGGGGCTGGCGGCGGCCCACCCCGGGCGGCGCTACAGCAGAGCGCACTGACGGATTTTACCGGGAGCCTGTTTCCGGATACAGACCAAGGCGCCGCACCGGGTGAAACGGGGCGGACAGAGGAGGAAAAAGATGGCGAATCTTGTGATCGTGGAGTCTCCCACCAAGACCAAGAGCATTAAAAAATATCTGGGAAAAAATTACGAGGTCGTGGCGTCCAAAGGCCATGTCCGCGATCTTCCAAAGTCCACGCTGGGCGTGGATGTGGACAACCATTTCGAACCCAAATACTTAAACATCAAAAAGCAGGCGGAAATTATCTAAATGCTCAAGGCCGAGGCCAAGGGCAAGGATAAAATCTATCTGGCGACGGACCCCGACCGGGAGGGCGAGGCCATCTCCTGGCATCTGGCCCACATTCTCAAGCTGGATCTGAACGAGCTCAACCGGGTCACCTTCAGCGAAATCACCAAAAGCGGCGTCAAGGAGGGGATGGCCCACCCCCGTCAGATCGACATGGATCTGGTCAACGCCCAGCAGGCCCGGCGTATCCTGGACCGGATCGTGGGCTATAAAATCAGTCCCTTCCTCTGGAAGAAGATCCAGCCCGGCCTCAGCGCGGGGCGGGTCCAGTCGGTGGCGGTGCGCATTATTGTGGACCGGGAAAATGAGATCCGCGCCTTCCAGCCGGAGGAGTACTGGACCATCGACGCAAAGCTCCTGGCCGCTGGAGCCAAAAAAGCATTCCCCGCTAAATTTTATGGCAGGGACGGCAAAAAAATGGAGCTGAAATGCAAGGAGGACGCCGACGTGGTCCTGGCCGCGGTGAAGGACGCGCCATTCAGCGTCGCCGGGGTCAAAAAGGGCGTGCGGAAAAAGTCCCCTGCCCCTCCCTTTACCACTTCCACCCTCCAGCAGGAAGCTTCCCGGAAGCTGGGCTTCCGTTCCCAGAGGACCATGGCGGCCGCCCAGGAGCTTTACGAGGGCGTCGAGCTGCCCAAGCTGGGCGCGGTGGGCCTCATCACCTACATGCGCACCGACTCTCTGCGGATCTCCGATGAGGCCCGGGACGCCGCGGCGGGGTATATCCGGGAAAAATACGGCGACAAGTATCTCCCGGAAACCCCCCGGGTTTACAAGACCAAAAACAGCGCCCAGGACGCCCACGAAGCCATCCGGCCCACCATGCCGGAGCTGACCCCCGAGGAGGCCAGGGAAAGCCTCACCGCTGATCAGTATAAGCTCTACAAGCTCATCTGGGGCCGGTTTATCGCCAGCCAGATGGCGGGCGCCGAATACGATACCGTATCCGCCGACATCGACGCCGCCGGATACGCCTTCAAGGCCAGCGGCTATTCCGTGCGGTTCGACGGCTTTACCGTCCTCTATGAGGAAGGCCGGGACGACGCAGAGGAAAAGGAGGGCGTTTTGCCCCCTCTGGCCGTCGGAGATCCCCTCAAAACCCAGAGCATCGAAGGCAGCCAGCATTTTACGCAGCCGCCCCCACGGTTCACCGAAGCGTCCCTCATCAAATTTCTGGAGGAAAACGGCATCGGGCGGCCCTCCACCTATGCGCCCACCATCTCCACCATCCTCAAGCGCAAATACGTGGAGCTGGAAAGCAAGCAGCTCAAGCCCACCCAGCTGGGAGAAATCACCACTCAGCTCATGGAGGAGCATTTCGCCTCGGTGGTGGACGAAACCTTCACCGCTCAGATGGAAGCGGACCTGGACAAGGTGGAGGAGGGCGAAAAGCCCTGGGTCTCGGTGCTGGAGGAGTTCTACGGCGATTTTGCAAAGACCATGGAAAAGGCCGAGGAGGACATGAAGGACGTCCACATGAAGATCCCGGACGAGGAAACCGATATTGTCTGTGAGAAATGCGGCCGCAACATGGTCATCAAAACCGGGAGGTACGGGAAATTCCTGGCCTGCCCCGGGTTCCCGGAATGCCGCAATACCAAGCGCATCGCTGTGGAAATGCCTGGCGAATGCCCGCTGTGCGGCGGAAAAATTCTGGAGAAAAAATCCAAAAAGGGCAAGAAATTTTACGGCTGCGAGCACAATCCCACCTGTTCCTTCCTTTCCTGGGACCCTCCCATTGAGGAAAAGTGCCCCATGTGTGGAAAGACCCTGCTGCAGAAGGCCGGGCGGGGCGCACGGATCCACTGCTCCAACCCGGAATGCAGTTATCAGCGGACAGTGGGCCCGGAAAAGGGCGGGGAGGACTGATCCCGAGGCAGCGCTGGAGCGTGGGAGATTGTTCCGGTATCCGGATTTTCCCGCCTGCGGCGGAAAGGAGCGTTTATGAAGGCAACAGTGATCGGCGGCGGCCTGGCGGGCTGCGAGGCGGCTCAGATTCTGGCGCGGTACGGCGTGGAGGTGGAGCTGATTGAACAGAAGCCCCTGCAATACTCCCCCGCCCACAAATATCCGGGCCTGGCCGAGCTGGTCTGTTCCAATTCGCTGAAGGCCTCCCGGTTGGATTCGGCTTCAGGAATGCTCAAGGAGGAAATGCGGCTGCTGGGTTCTCTGATCCTCCCCTGCGCGGAGGAAACGGCAGTGGCGGCGGGCGGAGCTCTGGCCGTGGATCGGGAGAAGTTTTCCGACCGGGTGACGGCCGCAATTCGGGAGAATCCCCGGATCCATCTCACAGAAGGGCAGGCAGCGGCGCTGGACGGGGATCCGGCCATTGTCGCAACCGGCCCTCTGACCAGCGGCGGCCTGGCGGAGGAGATTGTTCGGATCACCGGGGAAAAGGGGCTGAGCTTTTTCGACGCGGCGGCCCCCATCGTCGATGCGGCCACCATCGACCGGTCGGTGGTTTTCGCGGCCTCCCGCTACGGCCGGGGAGAGGACGACTACCTCAACTGCCCCATGAACAAGGAAGAGTACGAGGCGTTTTACGATGCCTTGATTTCCGCGGAGAGCGTGGAGCTCAAAGCCTTTGAAAAGGCGGATTTCCGGGTTTATGAAGGCTGTATGCCGGTAGAAATCATGGCCAGGCGGGGGCCGGACACCATCCGTTTTGGGCCGCTTAAGCCGGTGGGACTGCGGGATCCCCGGACAGGGCGCCGGCCCTGGGCAGTGGTCCAGCTGCGGAAGGAAAACGACGGGGGAACCCTCTATAATCTGGTAGGGTTCCAGACCAACCTGAAATGGGGCGAGCAGAAGCGGGTGTTCTCCATGATTCCGGGCCTGCAAAACGCGGAATTTGTCCGCTACGGGGTGATGCACCGCAACACGTTCCTGGATTCGCCCCGGCTGCTGGACCGGGAATTCCGGCTGAAAAGCCGCCCGGGACTCCGGTTTGCCGGGCAGATGACCGGCGTGGAGGGATATGTGGAATCCGCGGCCAGCGGGCTGCTGGCAGGGCATTATCTGGCCCGGGAGCTGCTGGGGCTGCCGCCTTTGGTCCTCCCGGAGGGGACCATGCTCAAGGCCCTGACCGACCATGTCTGCACCCAAACGGCGGACTTCCAGCCCATGGGGGCCAATATGGGGATTCTGCCTCCTTTGGACGAACCGCCGCGGGACAAAAAGCTCCGGTACCAGCTGCTGGCGGAGCGGGGTGTGGGCGCTTTGCGGGAAACCCTGGGCGTTTTGGAGTGGAGGAACGATTCATGAAGCGGAAGATCGCGACGGCTCTCCTGGGGCTGCTTCTTTGCGTGTGCCTGACGGGCTGCGGACCTTCGAAAAAGCAGAAGGCCGTCTATAACGACGACAGCCTGATCGCGGGCCAAAGCGACACCTGTTTTTACGTCAAGCACCTGTCCAACCATTCGGGAACGGAGTATACCGAGAATTTCGGCTCCTTTACCGGCAGCGACACCATTTGGAGCCAGACAGCCAAGGAGGGGGAGGCCCTGAAGATCTCCGGCAGCGCGGAGATCAAGTCCGGCAGCTGGAAGCTGGTCTTGGTAGACCCCGACGATAACGTGACGGTGCTGCTGGAATACGGCGGTTCTTTGGACGAAACGATCCCCCTGACCGAGGGAAAGTGGCGGGTGAAATCCGTGGGGCTTGAGGCCAAGGGCTTCGCGGAGCTGGCCATTGAAAAGGCGGACTGACGTAGAAAATCCATCGATGATAAGGAGAGTGGCGGGATGAAAATCGTAGTGGATGGCTTTGGCGGCGACAACGCCCCCCTGGCCGTGCTTCAGGGCTGCGCCCTGGCTGTGGAGGAATATGGTGTGGAGCTTATCGTCACCGGCGATGAGACGGTTTTACGGAAGACGGCGGCAGACAACGGCGTCTCCTTGCAGGGGATCGAAATTGTCCACGCCCCCGGCGTCATCACGATGGAGGACGACCCCTCCTCCATCCTCAAGGAAAAGGCGGATTGTTCCATGGCGGCGGCATTCGGGCTGGTCCGGGAGGGGAAGGGCGGCGCCTTTGTCAGCGGCGGATCCACGGGGGCCATCGTCGTAGGCGCAACCTTTCTGCTTAAGCGCATCAAGGGGGTCAAACG
>CAKXAF010000040.1:0-685 GCA_934869045.1 uncultured Nitrososphaerota archaeon
ATCCAGAAGAAACGGTGGGTGTCCGATTTTGGCCGTCGGTATCCGAAAGCCTTGCGTAGAGGGGTACGAATGATGGCGGAGATGATTATGAGCGCAGAGTTGGAGCAAACCATCGAAAATTTCAGAAGCTTTACACAAGGAAAACGCTATCGGACGATTTATGCGGATCCGCCCTGGCAGTTTCAAAATCGGACCGGAAAAGTAGCGCCGGAACATAAACGGTTGAACCGTTATACAACGATGTCGCTGGATGAAATTAAGAAGCTGCCGGTTTCTGAAGCGGCAGAAGAAAAAAGCCACCTGTATCTGTGGGTCCCCAACGCGCTTCTGCCGGAGGGGCTGGAGGTTATGGATGCCTGGGGATTTACTTATAAGACCAACATTATTTGGGAAAAGGTGCGGAAGGACGGGATGCCGGACGGGAGAGGCGTTGGATTCTATTTTAGAAATGTTACCGAGATCCTTCTATTTGGAATTAGGGGCGGAAATAACCGGACGTTGGATGCCGGAAGATCACAGGTCAATTTGATCCGCTCTATGAAAAGGGAACATTCCAGAAAACCGGATGAGTTTATTTCGCTGATCGAAAGCTGCTCTCCGGGCCCTTTTTTGGAATTGTTTGCCAGGGGAGACCGTGATGGCTGGGATATGTGGGGCAATCAGGCAACCGAGGATTATGAGCCTA
>CAKXAF010000040.1:757-5442 GCA_934869045.1 uncultured Nitrososphaerota archaeon
CTGGAGTACCTACACGAATCATACGGTTGCGGCAAAACACACGGAAAAAGGGTAGCGGCGGAAATTTGCAGCGCCCCATCATAGGAAAGGAGGGCCGCCCATGGCCGGTTTTGTTCATCTTCATCTGCATACCGAATACAGCCTGCTGGACGGCGCCTGCCGCATCCGTGACCTGACCAAAAAGGTGCGGGAGCTGGGCCAGGACGCTGTGGCGATCACCGACCACGGCTGCATGTACGGAGTGGTGGACTTCTATAAAGCCTGCAAAAAGGAGGGCGTGAAGCCCATCATCGGCTGTGAGGTCTACGTCGCGCCCCGAACCCGGTTTGATAAAGTTCATCAGGTGGATTCGCGGCCTTATCACCTGGTGCTGCTCTGCGAAAGCCAGGAGGGATACCAGAACCTGATCAAGCTGGTCAGCGCCGGGTATGTTGAGGGCTTTTACAGCAAGCCCCGGGTGGATGAGGAGCTGCTGCGGCGGTATCATGGGGGATTGATCTGCCTGTCCGCCTGCCTGGCGGGAGAAATTCCCCGGAAGCTGACGGCAGGAGACTACATGGAAGCGAAAAAGACCGCGCTGCGGTATCAGGAGATCTTCGGGGCGGGTAATTATTTTCTGGAGGTGCAGGATCACGGCATTGAGGAGCAGAAGCGCATCCTGCCCCTGCTGCGGAAACTCGCCCTGGAGACAGGGATCCCTTTGGCGGCGACCAATGACTGCCACTATCTCCAGCGTGAGGACGCGAAAATGCAGAACGTCCTGGTCTGCATTCAGACCAACCACGTGGTGGGGGACGGGTCGGTGCTGGAATTCCCCACGGAGGAATTCTACGTGAAATCCCGGAAGGAAATGGAGGCGGCGCTGCCGGGATTCTCCGACGCCCTGGACAACACAGGCAAGATCGCGGAGCGCTGCAAGGTGGAGTTTTCTTTTGGGGAGACCAAGCTCCCCAGGTTTACGCCGCCGGACGGCCGGGATGCCATCGAATATTTCACCGACCTCTGCACCCGGGGACTCAAAAAGCGCTACGGGACCGTGACCCCGGAGCTGCGGGAGCGGTTCGACTACGAAATGGGCGTGGTCAAGGGAATGGGGTATGTGGACTACTACCTCATCGTCTATGACTTTGTCCGCTACGCCAAAAGCGTGGGAATCCCTGTGGGGCCGGGGCGCGGCTCCGGCGCGGGGAGCCTTTTGGCCTACTGCATGGGAATCACCGGGGTGGACCCGATGAAGTATCAGCTGATTTTCGAGCGGTTTTTAAACCCTGAGCGCATCAGTATGCCGGACTTTGATATCGACTTCAGCGACGAGCGCCGCCAGGAGGTCATCGACTATGTGGTCCGGCGGTATGGGGCTGACCACGTGGCCCAGATCACCACCTTCGGCACCATGGCCGCCAAGGCTGCGGTCCGGGACGTGGGGCGGGCCATGGGAATGAGCTATCAGGCGGTGGACCGGGTGGCCAAGCTGATCCCCTACCAGCTGAAAATCACCCTGGACCGGGCGCTGGCGGAGGTCAAGGACCTAAAGCTCCTTTACGACAATGATCCCCAGATCCGGGAGCTTCTGGACATGGCGCGAAAGGTGGAGGGGATGCCTCGACACGCTTCCACCCACGCGGCGGGGGTGGTCATCACCGCAGACCCGGTGGACGAGTACGTTCCCCTGGCCAAGAGCGACGAGTCCATCGTCACTCAGTTCCCAATGACGACCCTGGAAGAGCTGGGCCTTTTGAAGATGGATTTTCTGGGCCTGCGGAACCTGTCGGTCATCGACCACTGTTCCGAGGAGATCCGGAAGGAGCAGCCGGGTTTCTCCATCCACAAAATTTCGCTGGAGGATCCGGCGGTCTACGAGATGTTCTCCCGGGGGGAGACGGAAGGGGTCTTCCAGTTTGAGTCGGCGGGGATGCGGCAGCTGCTCATCTCCATGAAGCCCCGGTCTATTGAAGATCTGACCGCCGCCACCTCCCTTTACCGGCCGGGGCCCAGCGCCTCTATCCCGGTTTATCTGAAAAACCGCGCCAATCCCGGGGGGATCCAATACGAGACCCCGGCACTGGAACCGATTCTGCGGGTCACCTCCGGCTGCCTGCTCTACCAGGAGCAGGTGATGCAGGTGTTCCGGACCTTGGCGGGGTACTCCTACGGCCGGGCGGATCTGGTCCGTAAGGCTATGGGCAAGAAAAAGAAGGACGTCATGGAGGCGGAACGGCAGAACTTTATTTACGGCAGGCGCAGGGAGGACGGGACGGTCGAATGTCCCGGCGCAGTGGCAAACGGTGTCCCGGAGGAGACCGCCAGCCGCATTTTCGACGAGATGGCGGCTTTTGCTGAGTACGCTTTCAACAAGGCTCATGCTACGGCCTATTCGGTGGTCAGCTATCAGACGGCGTATCTCAAATGCCACTATCCCCGGCAGTATCTGGCGGCGCTGCTGACTTCCGTTTTGGAAAGCACCGGCAAGCTCATCGAATATCTGGATGAGTGCAGGGCCCAGAAGATCGCCATCCTGCCGCCCAGCGTCAACGCCAGCGATGCGGCTTTCCGATCCGAAGGGAATGGTATCCGCTTTGGGCTGCTGGCCGTCAAGGGTCTGGGGCGGGCGGTTATTGCCAACCTGGTCCAGGAGCGGGAGGAAAACGGGCCGTTTCAGGGTATTTCTGATTTTTGCAGGCGGATGGTGGGCAGGGATTTGAACAAACAGGCCCTGAAAAACCTTATTCGCTGCGGGGCGCTGGATGGGCTGGGATACACCCGCAAGGAGATGGTCGTTGCCCATGAGCGGGTGCTGGACGCTGCCGTCAGCTATGCCCGCGCCCATGAGGGCGGACAGATGAACCTGTTCTCCGCCGCCTCTCTGGATGAGCCGGAGGTGGAGATTGACCGCATCGGCGAGTACCCCTTTTCGGAAAGGCTGCGGGACGAATATGAAGCGCTGGGCTTTTACGTCAGCGGCCATCCGTTGGATCAGTACCAGGGGCTGGCAGAGCGTCTCCGCATGGACCGCGCCGCCGACATCACGGCGGAGGATTCCCGCTATGGGGACCGGCGGCGGGTCCGGCTGCTGGGCCAGGCGGTTTCCAAAAAGCTTACGGCAACCAAGGGCGGACAAACCATGTGCTTTTTGGAATTTGAAGATCGCAGCGGGTCCCTGGAGGCTTTGGTATTCCCCGCGGTGTACCAGGAAGGGCTGAAGGTTCTGCAGTCTGGTGAGCCCTTTGTCATCGAGGGAAGCGTTTCCCAAAAGGAGGATGAGACCTCTAAGGTGCTGGTCAACCGGATTTATGGGCTGGAGGAGCTTTCCGGCAGAGGCTCGGAAAAATGCCTGTACCTGAAGCTCAATTCTGCCAGCGACCGGCGGATCCCGGAAGTGCTGCGGCTGCTGCGGGACCACCCGGGAACAGCGGAAGTCAAGCTCTATTTCGCCGGGGACGGGAAGTACCACTATTCCCCCGGGCGGCTCCGGGTCCAGGCGGTCGGAAAGCTCTTGGATGAACTGGGAGAACTGCTGGGCGCGGAAAACGTGGCGCTAAAGTGAGAAATCCTCCATGTGCGGAGCAATTTGCCGGAAAATCGTGGGGATTCCGGCAAATACGGCGAAAAGAGCCTTTCTGCCCTTGCCAAAGGGGAGGAAGGGATGTTATAATAAAATCAAGCGTCCGCCTGCGGAAGGAGAGCCTGCTACAGGGAATGCGCCCCACGGTTGCTTTTTCCCTGCGGGGAGGGCGGGATGCTCTCGTTTGTCCGGTTTGACGGATGACGCCGCGAGGCTTGACGAAAGGAAGTATTCGGATGGAATATGGGGATAAATTCAAAAAGTCCGTTTTCGGCGGATTTGACCGCCGGGATGTCCTGCAGTGCATTGAAGAGCTTAACGCCCATAACGCTGAGGAGCTGGAAGCAGAGCGGGCGGAAAAGGAAGAGCTCCGGCGGCAGATGGAGGATTTGCGCGCCCAGCTTGAGGCTCAGCGGGCGGTCAACGCCGAGCTGACCGCCCAAAACGAAGCCCGGACCCGGGACTTTGCGGAGTGCGAGGAAAAGATCGAGCGGGCCATCGCATCCAGCAGCGAATTGAAGGCGCAGCTGGATACCCAGCAGAAGGAGCTCCAAGCATTGAAAGCCGCCAATTCTGAGCTGGCTGTCAAACGAAGCTTATTGGAGGAGAATAACCGGGCATTGAAGGCGCGGATTGAGGAATTGGAAGAGGAGCGGGAGGGCCGCAAGGCCAGCTTTGAGATCGGTGAAATGATGGTGGAAGCGAAGAAAACAGCTGACAGCATCGTCAGCCGCGCCAGCCAAAAGGCCGATGCGGCCCATACCGCGCTGGAAGCAGAGACGGCGGGGATTTCTGCGCGGCTGGCAGAGATCCGGACCCAGCTTTCAGCGGCTTCTGACGATTTCAGGGCCTATTCCGGAAATATCATCCGAAGCCTGGAGGAGATGCAGCGCACCATCGAGGAATCCCGCAGCCGTCTGACCCAGCCGGTCCAGACGGCTGGATCCGGTGAGCGCGAGCCTCAAAGGGGTCCGGCTTCTGCCGCCCCCTCCGCACCTGCTCCCCGGCAGCAGCCACAGAAGCCGCGGGCCGAAGCCAAGGATTCCAAAAGCCCCTACGGCTTTTTGTTCCGGAAGTAGCAGGATGCCCCCTGCTTCCCGATTATGTGAAAACAGGAGAACGG
>CAKXAF010000040.1:5500-8098 GCA_934869045.1 uncultured Nitrososphaerota archaeon
AAATGTTTAAAGACAAGGACTTTCTGCGCCTTTTGGCGGTTATTGCTCTGCCCATTGCGGCACAGAACCTCATCACGTTTGCCATCCAGATGATGGATACCATTATGCTGGGCGCGATGGGACAGACCCAGCTCACCGCCGCCTCCCTGGCCAATCAGCCATTTTTTGTATTTACCATTCTGACCTTTGGACTGGCCAGCGGCGCCAGCGTCCTGAACGCCCAATATTGGGGCAAAGGCCAGGTGGAGCCCATCCGCCTGGTAACGGCGCTGGTTTTGAAAGTAGCCTTTGCCTTTTCGGTGGTGCTGTCGGTTCTCATCCTTCTTTTCCCAGAGCAGGTCATGCGGATCTATACTCCGGAGGAGGCGGTCATCCGGGAAGGTGTGAAATACCTGCGGATCATTGTCTTTACCTATGTGATTTACGGGGTTACGGCGACGTATATCTCCACGCTCCGCAGCATTGCCTCCATCCGGATTGCGGTGGTGGTCTATCTGACGTCGCTGTGCGTCAACGTCTTTCTGAACTGGGTGCTGATTTTCGGCAACCTGGGTGCGCCGGCCATGGGAATCGAGGGCGCTGCTCTTGCGACGCTGATTGCCCGGCTGACGGAATTTGTGATCACGGTTATCTACGCCTTTTTCATCGATAAAAAGCTGAAGCTCCGGCCTCGCCACTTTCTGAAAAATGACTGGGCGCTGACCCGGGATTATTTTCGCCACGGGCTGCCGGTGGTGTTCAACGAGCTGCTTTGGTCCGTGGGCGTTTCGGTTCAGTCGATGATCCTGGGGCGTCTGGGAGAAGCGGTGGTTTCCGCCAGTCAGATCGCCTCGGTGGTGCAGCAGTTTGCAACAGTGTTCGTTTTCGGCATCGCCAACGCGGCGGCGGTCATCATCGGCAACGCTGTGGGCGAAGGCAATCTTGAGAAGGCCGGCCAGCGCGCCGAATGGCTGAAGGCGGTATCCCTGGCAGTCGGGGTATTTTCCGCCGGGATGATCCTGCTGATCCGGCCGGTGGCAGTGAGCTTTTACAATGTCCCGGATACGACCAAGGAGCTGGCCGGGGGAATGGTGGCAATCCAGGCAGTGATTGTCTTCTTCGTCTCCATCACGGCAGTGGGAATCGTCGGGATTCTGCGGGGCGGCGGGGATACCCGGTTCGCCCTCTGCACCGATCTCTGCACCCTCTGGCTGGTGGCCCTGCCGGCGGGGCTGCTGACGGCCTTTGTGTTCCGTCTGCCGGTGCTGTTGGTTTACGCGGCAATCAAGCTGGACGAGCCGGTGAAGGTCGCGGTGATCTTTTGGCGGCTGCGCAACCGAAACTGGATAAAAAATGTCACAAGAAGCCAGGAAACGGAGCCGTCCCGGATTCTTGAGGAGGAATTTTCATGACGCGGAAAGAACGCGCTCAGGCTGCAGTGGAGGCGCTGGAACAGGTGTATCCGGACGCTGTCTGCTCGTTGACCTATGCGCATCCTTATGAGCTGCTCATCGCGACCCGGCTGTCCGCCCAGTGCACCGACGCCCGGGTCAACATCGTCACCAAGGAGCTGTTCCGCAAATACTCCACCCTTTTGTCTCTGGCAGAGGCCGATGTGGCGGATATTGAGGCCATTGTCAAGCCCTGCGGCCTCTTTCACACCAAAGCGCGGGATATCGTGAACCTCTCCCGGATGCTCATCGAGGATTACGGCGGCGAACTTCCGGACAGTTTGGAGGAGCTGACGAAGCTCCCCGGTGTGGGGCGGAAAACCGCCAATCTGGTGATGGGGGACATCTTCGGGAAACCGGCTGTCGTCACAGACACCCATTGCATCCGCATCTGCGGCCGGCTGGGGTTGACCAAGGAGACAGAGCCCTATAAGGTGGAGATGGATCTGAAAAAAATTCTGCCGCCGGAAAAAAGCAATGACTTCTGCCACAGGCTGGTGCATTTCGGGCGGGAATTCTGCAAGGCCCGGGGACCCCAGTGCACGGCCTGCCCGCTGCGCGGAATCTGCCGCCAGGCGGAACTGGACGGGAAGGCGGCTTCGAAAAAGGCTTGACAGCAAGGCGGCGTTGTGGTACAATAAATGTCGAATCAGGGGTGCTGGCATCCGCGGAGCGGACGGCCGGCTGAGAGAAACGGATGTTTCAACCCTTCAAACCTGAAATGGGTAATTCCATCGTAGGGAGATTTGATACCGAATATCAAATTTCAGCCGCGAGGGGTGCCTTGCGGCTGTTTTGCTGTCCGCAGGTCCTTGGAGCGGATAGGCTTGGAGAGAATCCGCCCCTGAAAATTTTTCATTAAAGGACGGGTCTCCATGCAAAACAACCAAAATAAGACGGTGCTGCGTCTGACGGAAAGCGGTATCCTTCTCGCGATTGGCATTCTGATCGACACTTTTTTAAAGTTTGATGCCACTTGGGCCTATGGCGGCTCCATTACGTTGTGCTCTATGCTGCCGCTGGTCATCATCGCCTATAAATATGGGGTTGGCTGGGGCAGCTTGGCAGGCGTTGCCCATGGTGTGATTACCATGATGATTTCGGGAGGGCGCGCGGGCGGCCTAGCTGCCATGATCGAGGAAAACGGCGGCATCAAGCTGTTCTTGCT
>CAKXAF010000040.1:8108-12572 GCA_934869045.1 uncultured Nitrososphaerota archaeon
TGCTGATCATGCTGTTTGATTACATTCTCGCTTTTGCGGCGATCGGACTGGCCGGGCTGGCGCCGCGGTTCTGCAAAACTGCGCCTGGCGCGGTCGTGGCCGGTTCGCTGATCGGCCTGTTTGGCCGGTATATCTGCCACACCATTTCGGGCTTCCTCTTCTTCGGCGAGTGGGCTGAGTGGTTTTTTACGGATCAGGTGCCGTGGGGAAGCTGGTTTGTGGAAACCTTCCATGGAAAGGCGCTGAGTCTGGTGTATTCCATCGTATATAACGGCCTTTACATGATTCCGGAGATGGTTCTCACCGCAGTCGTGGGCGGCATACTGGCTAAGGCGCTTGCCAAGCAGCTGGCTGTGAATCGCACCAATATTCCCGTAAAGAAGGAAGCGTAACCTCATCAGGATAACCCTGCCAGTCCCAACTGGCGGGGTTATTTTTTATGCCTTGAAGGGTGGGAGCGGTTCATGGTATAATAATCGCAGAGGCTTTTTCTGCGGACTTTGGATGTGGCGGAATCACCTTGGAAATTGATATTTTACGGAAAACGGGGGCGTATGCGTGCGGTTTCTACATTTATCCGACCTGCATATCGGAAAACGGGTCAATGAGTTTTCCATGCTGGAGGATCAGGCGGACGTTCTTGCCCAGATCCTTCAGATTGCGGATGAGCGGCAGGCCGACGGCGTCTGGATTGCCGGGGACATTTATGACAAATCGGCGCCGTCCGCAGAGGCGGTCCAGCTTTTTGACTGGTTTCTGACCCGGCTTGTCGGGAAGGGCCTTTCGGTTTTCGCCGTCAGCGGAAATCACGATTCCGCCGAGCGGATCGCCTTTGGCGCCCGCCTGCTGGACAAGTGCCGGGTGTATCTGTCCCCGGTGTTCAGCGGAAAAACGGATCCGGTGCTCCTCCGGGACGAATACGGGGAGGCCGCCGTCTACCTGCTGCCCTTCCTGAAACCGGCTTATGCCAGGCGAATCTGGCCGGAGACGGAGATTGAGTCCTACAGCGATGCGGTTCGGGCGGCGGTGGAGGCTATGGACATCCGGCCGGAGCGGCGAAACATCCTGATTGCTCATCAGTTTGTAACAGGCGCGGCGAGGTGTGAGTCGGAGGAGATTTCCGTGGGAGGAGTGGACAACGTAGACGCGGCGGTGTTTGCTCCCTTTGACTATGTGGCGCTGGGTCATATCCACAGTCCCCAATGGATGGGGAGGGAGACGGTGCGGTATTGCGGGACGCCGCTGAAATACTCCTTTTCCGAAGCACGGCAGCAGAAATCGGTAACCGTGGTCACCCTGGCGGAAAAAGGGCGGATAGAGATTGATACCGTACCGCTGACACCTAAGAGAGATATGCGGGAGATACGGGGGACCTATATGGAACTGACCGCCCGGAGCTTTTACCAGAACTTCAACACGCAGGACTACATCCACGCTACCCTGACCGATGAGGAGGACGTCCTCAATGCCGTGGAGCGGCTCCGGACGGTCTATCCAAACCTCATGCGGCTGGACTATGACAACCGGCGGACCCGGGAGAGCCGAACGGTAGGGGGCGCGGATAACGTAGAGGAAAAAACGCCAATGCGGCTGCTGGAGGAGTTTTACCAGCTTCAGAACAACCGGCAGATGAATCCGGAGCAAGAGGCCTTTGCGGCCGGGCTGATGGAAAAAATCTGGGAGGGGCAGGAATGAAACCGCTGAAACTGACGCTTTCCGCCTTTGGCCCCTACGCGGGGCAGGTGGATATCGAACTGGAACGGCTGGGCGACCGGGGACTGTATCTGATCACCGGCGATACCGGCGCCGGAAAGACCACCATCTTCGACGCCATCACCTTCGCTCTCTATGGCGAGCCCAGCGGCAGCAGCCGGGAGGCGGGTATGCTCCGCAGCAAGTACGCGGCGCCCGGCACGCCGACCTTTGTGGAGATGGAGTTTCTCTGCCGGGAAAAGCGGTACACCGTCCGGCGGAACCCGGAGTATGAGCGCCCCAGAAGCCGGGGCGAGGGCGTTACCGTCCAGAGAGCCGATGCGGCCCTGTATTATCCGGATGGGAGGCCTCCGGTTACCAAGACCCGGGAGGTGACGCAGGCGGTGAAGGAGCTGATCGGCCTGGACCGCAGTCAGTTCTGCCAAATCGCTATGATCGCCCAGGGGGATTTCCTCAAGCTCCTGCTTGCGAAAACCGAGGAGCGGAGCAGGATTTTTCGGGAGATTTTCAACACCCGGCCTTACCAGCTGTTTCAGGATCAGGTCCGGGCGGAGGCTGCGGCCCTCAAGCAGCAGGCGGAGGAGGCCCAGCGCAGCGCGGCACAGTATCTGCGGGGCGTTTCCTGGGACGGGGACAGCCCGGAGGGCGTGGAGCTCCAGCGGATGCAGGCGGGTCCCGGCCCGGTTTCCGCAGAGGAAGCTGCGGGGCTGATTGAGAGGCTTTTGCAGCGGGATGAAGAAGCCCGGGAGCGGAAACAGCAGCGGCTGGCCAGAGTGGAGACGCATTTGGAGATTGTCAGCAAGCGGCTGGGGCAAGCGGAAGCCAGGGCCAGGGCCCGGGCGGAGATGGCCCGGCTCCGGGCGGTGCTGGCGGAGAAGGAACCGCTTTTGGAAAGGCTTCGTGAAGCCTGGGAACAGGCGCAGCGGCAGGCCCCGGAGGGGGAGGCCCTGGCGGTGCGGATTGGGACCGAATCCCAGAAGCTGGCCGCGTACGAGGAACGGGACGGCATACTGAAGCGGAAAGAGGCTCTGGAGGAGGCCGCGGCGGCATGGAAGGAAGGCTTGGAACAGCGTCGGCTCCAGCTGGAGGACCGCACCCGGCGGCTGGCCAACGGCAAGGCGGAGCTGGCCTCTCTGGCGGATGTGGGAACCCGGCTGGCGGAGCTGGAAGGCCAAAAGAAGGAGCTTTTAGCCGGGCAGGAGGCGCTCTCTGTCTTGTTGAACAGTCTGAAAGCGTCTGAGGAGCTGGCCGCCTCCCAAAAGGAAGCTCAGGAACGCTACCGGGCCGCAGCAGACCGCTGCCAGCAGATCAAGGCGCAGTTTTCCCGGATGGAACGGGCCTTTTACGACGAGCAGGCGGGGCTGCTGGCCGGAGAACTGCGGGAGGGGGAGCCCTGTCCGGTTTGCGGTTCGCGGAGCCATCCCAATCCGGCGGCGCTGACCGGCGCGGCTCCCTCCAAGGCGGAACTGGACGCCTGCAAGGCTGAGGCGGAGGCCTGCGAACAGCTTTCCGCGCGGCTGAGCACAGAGGCGGGCATCCGCAGGGGAAAGGCGGAGAATGCCCGGCTGGCGGCCGGGGAACAGGCAAAAAGGCTGCTGGGCTGCCCGCTTGCGGAGGCTGGGGCAGCAGCCGAGGAGAGGGGCAGGGAGATCGCCGTCCAGCTCCGGGAGACGGAAGACGGGCTGGCGGCGGTTCGCAAAAAGGCTGTGCAAAAGCAAAAGCTGGAAAAGGCCATCCCGCAGGAAGAGACTCTCCATGAAAAATGGGCGAGGGAAATCCAAGACGGGGAAAAGCGCCTTTTATCCGCAGCGGCAGAGGCGGAGGGCCTGGCCCAGCAGGCCGCACGGCTTACAGCGTCCCTTTCCTGGGAGAGCCGGGCCGCCGCCGAAGGGAATATTCGCCGGCTGAAGGAGGAGAAAGCCGCTCTGGAAGAACGGCTGAATTCCGCCCAGACGGCGCTGGAGGGCTGCTCCAGGACCGTGGAGGAGAGCCGGGCCGCCGTTTCCGCCCTGGAAAAGCAGGACGCGGACGGGGAGGATCTCGATCGGGACGCCTTGCTGCAGGAGCGGGGGAAGCTGCTGGAGGAAAAAAACGCTCTCCGGGAAGCGCTGGATGCCGTACAAGTCCGCATCAGCGCCAACCGGGGGGCTATGGACGCCCTGCGGCGGCAGGGCGTGGGGCTGGCAGAGCTGGAAAAGCGCTGGGGCTGGGTGCGCGCGCTGTCGGATACGGTCAACGGCCGGGTTTCCGGCAAGGACCGGGTGATGCTGGAAACCTACATTCAAATGCGGTATTTTGACCGCATCACTGCCCGGGCGAACATCCGGCTCATGGAGATGACCGGTGGACAGTATGAGCTGAAACGCCGGGAGGAGGCGGATAACCGTCAGAGCCAGAGCGGTCTGGAATTGGATGTCATTGACCACTACAACGGCACCGAGCGGAGCGTCAAAACCCTTTCCGGCGGCGAGTCCTTCCAGGCATCCCTCTCCCTGGCTCTGGGGCTGGCGGACGAAATTCAATCCGCGGCCGGGGGAATCCGGCTGGACACCATGTTTGTGGACGAGGGCTTCGGTTCTCTGGATGAGGACGCGCTGAATCAGGCGGTCAGCGCCCTGAATGGCCTTGCGGAGGGAAACCGGCTGGTGGGGATCATCTCCCATGTGGCGGAGTTGAAAACCCGCATCGAGAAGCAGGTTTTGGTGACAAAGGACAAATCCGGTGGAAGCCGGGTGTCTATCGAGGCGTGAT
>CAKXAF010000041.1 GCA_934869045.1 uncultured Nitrososphaerota archaeon
ACTACGCCTCCATCCGGGACGCAGAATTCTCCCCTTTGAACAACCGGGCCTTTAACGGCCTTTACCGTCCAGGCTCCACCTTCAAGACCGCTGTGGCTGCCGGCGCTCTGGAGGAAGGCGTCATCACCCCTGCCGACACGGTCAACTGCCAGCGTGTTTACCGCTACTATGACATTCTGCCAGGGAATCAGTTCCGGCCTACCTGCCTGGGCTACCATGGCAAGACGGACGCGGTCAAGGCTCTGACCGTCTCCTGCAACATCTTTTTCTACGATGTAGGGCGCCGTTTGGGAGCTGATCAGATGAACGTCTATGCCAATCTTCTGGGGCTGGGCGTTCCCACCGGCATTGAACTCAGTGAGAGCGTCGGCGGCATCTCCGGCCCGGAGCGCTCCCAGTCCCTGGGAAAAACTTGGGTACAGGGCGACATCTGCCAGGCGGCCATCGGCCAGATGGATACCAACGTCACGCCCCTTCAAATGGCAGTGCAGGCCATGACCCTGGCAAACCGCGGGACGCGCTATCAAGCCCACCTGGTTAAGGAGGTCCGCAGCTATGATGATGCGGAAATCCTCGCTTCTACCCAGAAAAAAGTTCTCTCCCAGTTTGAAATGAGCGATTCCACTTTTGAAACCATTAAAGACGGTATGATCGGCGCGGCTGCCCGGGTACCCGCGCCTTATCAGCTGACGGACCTGGGCTACGACGTTGCTCTGAAAACCGGCACGCCTCAGAAAAACAATACGGAATTCCACTCTGCGGCCATTGCCTTTGCCCCTGCCGATGATGCTGACATCGCCATCAGCGTCATGCTGGAGCTGGGTGACAACGCCAACTACCTGATCCGCCAAATTCTGGAGGCTTACTACGCAACAGCCTCTGGCAGCGATACGGAGGAAAATTCATCCCTTTCTTCCGGGGAAGGGTGATTTTTTAAAAAAAATCGCCCTTTGGCAAAGAATTTCACAGATAACAGTAGAAAAATAGCGGAAAATATGTTAAACTAAAAATATCTAGCGATATCCTGCATTATCCGAAAGGACGTCTGGCATGGCAACAGAACGCAGCGGTTTTTCAAACAATCAGGTGATCTCCCTGACCTCCGGCAAGGGCGGCGTGGGGAAGTCCACCCTCTGCGTCGGGCTGGGGCTTGGCTTTGCCCTGTGCGGGAAATCCGCTCTGATGATCGAATTTGACGCTGGCCTGCGGGGGATCGACCTGATGCTGGGCATTGCGGACAAGATCGTTTTCGATCTGGGCGACCTGCTGGAAGGCCGCTGCACCATCAGCAAGGCCATCATTGAGTCGCCTCTCAACGAAAACCTCAACGCTATCGTGGCTCCGGTAAGTCTGGAGGCCCCCCTGAACCTGGAGGATGTCCGGCTGCTCATCAGCGGCCTCCGTCCCCATTTTGACCGCATCATTCTGGATATGCCCGCCGGGCTGGGAACATCCGCCCGTGTAACCGCCGCCGCAGCGGATCTGGCCCTGATTATCGCGACACCTGACCGCATCTGCGTGCGGGACGGCTGCCGGATGGCACAGGAGCTCCAGCGGAGCGGATTTGCAAACCACCGCCTGGTCATCAACCGGGTGGATGAAAAAATGATCCGCCGGGACGTCATTACCGATCTGGACGAGGTCATTGACGGCGTCGGCTCCCAGCTCATCGGCGTTCTGCCTGACGATTCCGCCATTCAGCTCCGCCTTTCCCGGGGTCTGGCACTTCGGGAAAGCCATCGGATCACCCGCATCTGCAAGACCATTGCCCGCCGCATCGATGGGGAATACCTCCCCCTACTGCTCCGGTAAACAGGATTCCCGTTCATGAATTACGATACAGATTTTACAGAGGAGGAACCGCACTATGAACATCGCACTGATCGCTCACGATTCGAAAAAGGAACTGATGGTCCAGTTCTGCATCGCCTACTGTGGCATCATGAGCCGGCACAACTTATGCTCCACCGGCACCACCGGCAAACTTATCTCCGAGGCCACCGGCCTGAATATCAAACGGTTCCTGAGCGGTCCCCAGGGCGGCGACCAACAGATCGCATCCCTCATCGCCTGCAACGAAATTGACCTCCTGCTCTTCTTCCGGGATCCACTGACTACCAAGACCCATGAGAGCAATGAAATGAACCTTCTCCGTCTTTGCGACGTCCACAATATCCCGGTGGCCACCAACATCGCCACGGCTGAGGTGCTGATCCACGGCCTGGAGCGCGGCGATCTCGACTGGCGCATCATCGTCAACCAGCGCTGACCCTCGCCTGGTCCTCTGAAAATTAACTGCAAAGGAAACTGGTATCATGGCTTTGGAAATCCGTTCCATTAAGGGCACCCAGGACGTTTTGCCCGCGGACACTTATAAATGGCAGTTCGTCGAGCGCCTGTTTTTGGACACTGCGAGGCTTTACGGCTTCAACGAAATTCGCATCCCCACCTTTGAGGACAAGAGTCTCTTCATCCGCTCCGTCGGAGACACCACCGACGTGGTGCAAAAGGAAATGTATACCTTCACCGACCTGGGCGGCCGGGAACTTGCCCTCCGGCCTGAAGGCACCGCCGGAATCAATCGTGCCGTTATTGAAAGCGGCCTGATCAATGAGGCCCTGCCCCTAAAGCTCAGTTATGTCCTCTCCTGCTTCCGCGCCGAAAAGCCCCAGGCCGGCCGGTTCCGGGAATTCCACCAGCTGGGCATGGAGCTATTCGGCTCCCAGTCCCCCGCCGCCGACGCAGAGGTCATCGCTTTCGTCAATGACTTTTTCGGTATTCTGGGGCTAACGGGGATCTCTCTGGAGATCAACTCCATCGGCTGCCCCACCTGCCGCAAACATTATCATGCGGCGCTGAAAGAATACTTTGAGGCCCGCAAAGAAGAGCTCTGCGAGACCTGCCTAACCCGTCTGGAAAAAAATCCCCTGCGGATTTTGGACTGCAAGAGCCCGGTCTGTAAGGAAATTGCCAAAGACGCCCCCATCGGCCTGGATTATCTCTGCGACGACTGTAAGGCCCACTTCGAGGGGCTGAAAAAACGCCTGGATGCGCTGGGTATCGCCTACACCGTCAATCCTCGCATCGTCCGCGGACTGGATTACTATACCAAGACCGTTTTTGAGTTTGTCTCCGGCGATATCGGCGCGCAGAGTACGGTCTGCGGCGGCGGCCGGTACGACGGCCTCATCAAAAGCCTGGGCGGTGCGGATCAACCCGGCATTGGGTATGCCATGGGCATCGAACGGCTGCTGATGGTGCTGGAGGCCCAGGGGATTGAAATTCCCAAACCCGCCCCCTGTGACCTTTACATTGCCTCCATGGGCGAAGATGCTGCTGTCCGGGCCATGGAATTGGCCGCCGCACTCCGTTCCGAAGGTTTCGCGGCGGAATCCGACCTGGTGGGCCGCAGCCTCAAGGCCCAGATGAAGTATGCCGACAAGATCGGCGCGAAATTCTCCATGGTCATCGGCGATGACGAGCTGGCGGCTGGAAAGGCCAAGGTCAAAAACATGGCCACCGGCGAAACGGCCGAGGTGGAGCTGGACGGCGACCTGTCCAAGTTTTTCTACGACCATGAGTTGGCCGAGTTGTCCGGCGCACTGGACAGCGGGGAGGTCTCTCCTGAGCTGCTCTCCGGCCTGCTGAAATGAATTCCCTTCCGCCCCACGAGATCCGCCGGACGGGCGGGTTTTGGGGCGGATTTTCCTTTTCGGACGGCGGTGGCTCAACTCTGAAAATAAAACCAGAAAGGTTGTTTTAAAAATGGCAGAATCCATGCGCGGACTGAAACGAACCCATTACTGTGGGGAGGTTTCTGTCCGGGATATCGGCAGCGAAATTGTTGTAGGGGGCTTTACTCAGAAGCAGCGGGACAAGGGCGAGCTGGTTTTCATCGACCTGCGGGACCGCACCGGCATCGTCCAGCTGATTTTTGACGATTCCACCGACCGCGCCGTCATCGAAAAGGCCAAAGACGTCCGCTCCGAGTACGTCCTCATGGCCCGGGGAACCGTCCGCCGCCGGGAGAGCGTCAATCCCGACCTGCCCACCGGCGAAGTGGAGATTTTTGTCACCGAGCTGCGCATCCTGGCCAAAGCCCAGACCCCTCCCTTCCACATTACCGACGAAACTGACACCAACGAAGAACTGCGCCTGCGCTACCGCTACCTGGATCTGCGCCGTGCCAGCCTTCAGAAGAACCTGATGCTCCGGGCGAAAATCACCAAAGCCGCCCGGGACTACTTCGCGGACAATGGCTTCATCGAAATTGACACCCCCATGCTGATGAAATCCACCCCTGAAGGCGCCCGGGACTACGTCGTCCCCTCCCGGGTGCACAACGGCAGTTTCTACGCCCTTCCCCAGTCCCCCCAGATCTACAAGCAGCTGCTGATGATCTCCGGCTTTGACCGGTACATCCAGTTCGCCCGCTGTTTCCGGGATGAGGACCTCCGGGCCGACCGCCAACCGGAATTCACCCAGATCGACCTGGAAATGTCCTTTGTAGACACGGAGGACGTCATGGAGATGGGCGAGGGCTTTGTCAGGTATATCATGAAAACCGTCATGGACGTGGATATCGCGGAGCCGCTGCCCCGGCTGACCTACAAGGACGCCATGGAGCGTTTTGGCTCCGACAAGCCGGACATCCGCTACGGCATGGAGATCTGCGACCTTTCTGCGCTGGTGAAGGACTGCGGGTTCTCGGTATTTTCCGGGGCCGTCGCAGCCGGTGGCAGCGTCCGGGGCATCGTGGTCAAGGGCGGGGCGGCCACCTACACCCGGAAGGAAATCGATAAGCTCACCGAGCAGGCCAAGGGCATCGGCGCCAAGGGCTTGGCCTGGGTTCGTTGGGTCGAGGAGAAGCCCGCCTGCTCCTTTGCCAAATTCTTCTCCGAGGAGGAGCTGACTGTGCTGCTCCAAAAGCTGGGCTGCGAAAAAGGCGACGTGGCGCTGATCATCGCGGACAAGGACCGGGTGACGCTTCCGGTACTTGGCGCACTGCGCCAGACCTGCGCCAAGCGGATGGGCATCATACCCGAAGGCTACGCCTTCCTGTGGATCACGGAGTTCCCCTTCTTTGAGTGGGACGAAGAAAGCGAAAGCTGGGTGGCCATGCACCATCCCTTCACTATGCCCCTGGACGAGTGCCTGCCTTATCTGGACAGCGATCCCGGGGCGGTGCGCGCCAAGGCCTATGACCTGGTTCTCAACGGCATCGAGCTGTCCAGCGGCTCCATCCGCATCACTGACTACGAGCTGCAACAGAAGATGTTCCAGGCGCTGGGACTTACCGAGGAGGAAATTGCGGCGAAGTTCGGCTTTCTGGTAGATGCCTATAAATTCGGCGCGCCGCCCCACGGCGGAATGGGTATCGGCCTGGATCGGCTGTCTATGCTGCTCTGCGGCGCGGACAACATCCGGGATGTCACGGCTTTCCCCAAGGTTCAGAACGCCAGCGAGTTGATGAGCGGCTGTCCTTCCCCCATCGACGCGAAACAGCTGGAGGAGCTGGGAATTGCTGTCAGCCTTCCCCAGGGAAACGAATCCTGAGATACGGAACGGGGAAGGAGGACTCCTATGCTGCAGGCTTTTCTATCCGGCCTGATCGTGTTGGCAGCGGGTTATCTCGGTTGCTTTCTCGATCTTGCCGGCTGTATTATCGCAAGCATCGCAGCGGCGACCGGCTGCATTGTTTACGCAGTAAGGAAAAGGTAATCCTTAGCTGACAGTTTATAAAAAGGCGGACGAAGTCGAGCCAAAACTTGACTTTAACAAGCGAAGGCCGTCCCAATTTTGGGACGGCCTTTTCTGCTGCATTCCACGGTCCTGCCGGAATTATTCGGTTATTTGTGTAACAGTTCCCTCCGCACGGGGCTTCGGCTCCGGGTTAGAGCCCGCCGGGAAGCCCAGAGCGATGGAGCCTACCGGCCGGTATCCGGCAGGTCCGCCCCACTCCCGCGCAGCAGATTCCTCCCGGAAAAGATCGTTGACGCAATGGATCCAGCAGGTCCCCAGCCCCAAGGAGGCCGCCGCCAGCAGCATATTGCCGATGGCCAGGCTGCCGTCGCAGAGCGGGGCGATGGCGTCCTTCCTGGCAAACACCAGGATCATGGTGGGCGCTCCGTAATAGGGATCGCGCCCAAGCTTCTCCTGGCAGTAGGCTCGATAGCGCTTCGCTGCGGCGCCGCAAATCACGGAAAAATGCCAGGACTGCTGATTCATGGCGCTGGGGGCGTACAGGCCCGCCTTGACAACCGCATCCAAATCCGCGCTGGGGACCGGCTCCTCCTGGAACGCACGCACACTGCGGCGATTCAAAATGGTATTGAGTACTTCGTTCATCGTTTGTCCTCCTATTCCCGACTCTGGGCCGCAAAATAGCCGGCAGCAAAGCGGGAAAATTCTTCTGTCAGGATTTCATGCCCTTTTTCGCTGGGATGGATGCCGTCCTCGCAGATCAAACTTTTAAAATCGTGCCGGCTGAGAAAGGCGGATCGCACGTCTACAAACAAGGTCTGGGTCTGCTGGGCGATGCGCTCCGCTGTCCGGGAGTAAAGTTCCTGGAAGCGGTAAATCATCTGCATATCCCCCAGCCAACGAAGGATATTGGTCTTGGAAAGTCCATCCCGGGTGATCCAGTTGAGATACTTTTCCGCATCAATGGGCGGGAGAGACATGAGGATGGGCGTGACGCCTTTCTCTTTAAGCAGCGCCAGCATCTCCCGGTAAGTCTTTTCAAACAGCGGCAAAGGCGTATGGGGCTGGTGATCCCCGCTGGAATTGGCCGCGACCTCCTCCCAATTGTAATCGCAGTCGTTTCCGCCATATTCCAGCAGCACCATATCGCAGGAAAGCCCGCGTTCAGCCGCCCGTTTCAGCTGCTCCAGCCCCTTTGTCACTGTACAGCCAAATTTGGCCTTATTTTGGATAGCCAGAGGGAATTCCGATTGGAGCAGCTGGAGGTTTTCGTCCCCAACCGTACAGTAGCGGCTGTTTTGATCCAGGAGGACACCTTTCATAACGGAGTCGCCATAAATTTGAATTTGCTTCAAGAGATTCATCTAAAACACCCCCATTTTAAAAAAGGCAGCATTCAGGTACGGCTACAGCTTTCCACAGAATTTCCATCTTTTAAAATTACTTTTATTGTATACCGGGATTGTTGCAAAATTCCTGAGGGTTTGTAAAAAATATCCGAATCAGGAAGTGGACGGATGCTCTTTCTGCCTGCGCCGGAGCCGCAGATAGCTGAAAATCGCCCACAGCAGCCGGACCACCGGACGGACAGCAGCATATAGGGCCCCAAGGGTCATGAGAACCCGGATATCTTTCCGGATGCGGAGCAGCCTTCGCCGATTTTCCTCAAGAGAACGTCCAAGAGCGGTCCGCGGGACCTGGCGGTGCGCCTTTTCTCTGCCGCTTTTGCCGGGCCATTTCACAGTCCTGCCCATCTCATCCCCCCTCTTTCTCATGGGATGCAGCGATACAAACGCCCAAAAGATTTGCCAGTGTGGTCAAAACCTCGACCTCCCGCTTGGTCCATGGGCGGGGGACGCGGCAGTCGTCTATGCCGAGGATCCCCTCCAGCCTTCCGCTGCATCGGATCGGGGCCTGAAGAGTTGTCACGGCGCCTCGCTGCCGCATCCGGGCCGTGAGGGAGGGATTCTCCACCTCCTGCGCCTCATCGACGCTGAAGTACACGGCATCAGCCGCATTCAGCCGGCGGATATATTCCAGCCTCTCGTCATCATGGAGGAAAGAGACCTCCCCCGTAACACCGGGGGCGCGCCACTCGACTTTCCAGGACGCTTCACCGCCGTCCAGATCTGTGCCTGCCAGAAGGAAAGCGCGCCCTCCAGAACAGTACCGCCCCAAAAGCTCCAATATCTGCGGGAGCCGATCCCGGAGCGGGTGCTCCGGCTGATCCTGGTTAAGCATCAAAACCGCTGTCTGGAGAAAAGCAAAGCTGTCTATCAGGGCGGAGGCAGGTTTTCTAATATTTTCCATCTCCCGCTTTCCGCTGTCCAGCCCGCTCAGCTGTACATTCATATTGGTCTCAGAGGTATAAAACTGATAGCTGTCCTTTCCGCTTTTCTTCGCGCCGTACAAGGCCAGATCGGCTTTCCGGAGCAGCTCTTCGTAGCTGCGGCCATCCCTGGGATAGAAGGAGATGCCGACGCTGCCGGATATTTTCCCTTTTTCTGAAGGATACAGTTCCCGGAACAGGCTGCAGAGGGCGCCGGCTTTTTCCCGGACAATGCCCTCGTCCACCAAATCCTTCATAAACACCAAAAATTCATCTCCACCGATGCGGCCCACCACGTCGCTTTCCCGAAATAGCCGCCGCATGCCCTTGCCGATCCTGCTGAGAATCGCGTCGCCATACTGATGGCCAAAGGTATCGTTCACGGCCTTAAAATCATCAAAATCGATCATCAGAACCGCGTGGATCCGGTTGGCGTCCCCCTGCTTCAGGTAATCGCTGATATTGGCAAAACACGCCGCCTTGTTATACAACCCGGTCAGGGAGTCCCTTTCAGAGCGGTAGCGCAAACGGATGGTTTCCCGCTTACGATCGTCAATGTCCATTAAAATGCCGATGCTGCGGATAATTTCCCCATCAGCATCGCGCACCGCCACATTTCGGATTTCATGCCAGGTATACTGGCGGCTGGCTCTGTTTTCCGGACGAAGGGCCAAGATCTCCTGCGGATCGCCGGGACATTCCCCCCGAAGCATTCTCAAAACCAGATCCTGGTACTCCGGAGCCACATAGGCGTTTTCGCGCAAAAGCGCCGTATAAGGGCTCAGCACGTGAGAGTCTTGCCGGCCGGTATCCAGAGAACGGTAATAAAAGGTCATGCGGTCTTGCTCCAGGTCATACTCGTAGGTAATGTTCTCCATACAGTCCAGAATCAGGCAATAGCGTTCCTTTTCATACAGCAGTTCTTGTTCAGTCTGCTTGACATCTGTGATATCCGTATAAATGCAGCGGTATATCTCGGTCCCATCCGGCTCGACCGACCGGTTCCCGCTGAAGGAGAGCCAGCGGATCCGGCCGTCCTTCCGGACGATCCGATACTGGGAGGTCATTTTTTCCCCAGCCCCGAACTGCGTATCCACCGACTGCTTGAGTTCCGGAAGATCGGGAGGATATACCATCTTATAAAAATCCTTCCCGAAAAGGGCCGTATATTCCTCCCGCGTATAGCCGCCAAGAGCGTAAAAGCCGTCGCTTGCAAAAAGGCACTTTGGCGAGGCGCCAAGAGTAAATTGCAGTACGCCCCCCGGAATGGCATTGATCAGCTCGTTGCGCTCCCGCAGAAGGCGCTCCCGATCCTGCTGGGCCAGCTTGCTGTCCGTAATGTCGATAAAAACTCCCTGGAAAATGTCCTCCGTCTCGGCAATTTTCCGGGCTGTGACGTGAATCCAGGCAGTGCTGCCGTCTTTGCGGATAATTCGCAGTTCCAGGGAAAGAACCGCGTTTTTGCGCTGTTCCTCCATGATCCGGTATACACCCGGCAGGTCGTCCGGATGAATCACCCTGGCAGTTTCCCCATGAGTATCCGCTAAAAATTCCTCCCGGGTCCTTTGGGAGAGCTGGCAGAAGCCATCGGTCATATACAGCACGTGAAGCTGCGGATCCAGGCGGATTCGGGCGACGCCGCCCGGAACCGAATTTGCGATATCCTCGAACTCACGGCGAACCCGGTAGGTTTCTGTCACATCGTTGACGACGACGTAAGCCTCCAGAGAGCCGTCCGCCATTCGCAGAACCTGGCGGTTGGCGGTCACCCAACGGATCTCCCCGGTATATGTCACGATCCGGTACTCGAAGCGCTCCAAGTTACCCGGCCTGAGCCCGCTAGGCGGAAACAGGCGCTCCTGGTCCTCGGCACAAATGATTCTGGATATATCACCGTCATATCGCTCCCAGAACTGCTGATCCGTGCAGCCCAGAATGGCGAGCATGCCTTCACTGATAAAATCCACCCGTATCCGTCGGTCCGCTCCCATCCGGTAGTGAAACATTCCACCCTGGAGGTTGGCAGTCAGGGTTTCCAGCCACTGATTGACCCGTTCCCACTCCTTCCGGAGACGCCCGGCGTCTGTCATGTCAAACAGCGTGCAGCGAAGAACGCCGGACTGACCCCCGGGCACCAAGTACAGCATATATTCGATCGGCATACCGTCACGGCAGATTCCACGGCAGGGCAGGCTCTGCTCCGCCGTGCAGCTTAGAAAGGCCTGCCGTACCTGCCGGCGGTCTTCCGGAACGACGTGGTCGTAAAAGCTGACGGGCTCCCCCGGCGCATAGCCCGTCAGCGCCGCATAATTCCTGCTGCTGGACAGCACTGCGCCATCTGCGGCGCGGACAAAAACCTCCGCGCAATATTGGGATGAGGACTTTGAATACAGCATGCCGAATCCCCTCCTTATGCTGGCGGCCACATGAAAAAACGCCGGCAAATCGATATAATTTTATTTTACCATATCGAATAGAGGGTGTGCAAGGAGAAAAAATGGATATACAAAATGTTTTGTTTTACTGGAAAGTAATTAAAATAGAAAGAGAAAATGGTTACAATTCTGCAAAATGCGCCTGAAGAAGGAATTCACGGAAAAACCGCCTCTGTCCATCCGCTGCCACGGGATTCTAAAATCAGCTGGAATGGGGCAGACAGCTATTCGTTTCTGGCTGGTAAGGGTTTTTCCGCTTTTGCCGGCTCTTCGCCGGAGAAATTCGCCCAACAGAAAGGCGGCCTTCTCCTTGTAAAGGGGCCGATATGATCCTGGCCTTGTCCGGCTTCAGCCATCAGACATCCGGAGGCATCCTGCCGGGAACGGGCCGCCAAAACCCGCGCCGCCCCTCACCAGGAATCTCCCGGCATCCACATTGCGCTTTTCTTCAGCGCATACCAGATTTCTCCGGGAAATGTCAATATTGCCAGACTTGGCAAGGATTATACCCGCCCCCGCGCCCTCCGGCCTGCTGTGCCGCCAGAAAAAAGGCCAATGCCAACATCATGACGCCGCCGGCTCCAAGGGCTGTGCACTGGGCGAGCCAGTCCCGGTCCGGGGACGCCGCCACCGCACAAACGGCAGCGTCCAAATCCAGCAAAACAAACAGCACCCATAGCGCCATACCAATATCACGGTCAAAAAGAGCTGCTGCTGCCGATACAAAAGTCAGCCCGCAAAGCGCCTTTCCAATCCGATCCCAGTCGACTGGTTTCCGTTTCATTCTACTGCAGCCCCTATCAAAAGATTCTGAATATTATTATACTACTTTTTATAATTTATTTCAACTATAAATTATAGTATATCAATAATATATTCATCCAATACTATTTTCACTACAATGGTAAAGAGGGGGGATAATATGGGACAAGAGAGGATTACCATATCGAAAAAACGGGGGGAAGACGGCTATCGGGTCGTATCGGTCCGAATGCGGGAGGAAACCCTCCGAAAACTCGACGAGATCACGGCCAAAACCAATCGTTCCCGCAACGAGCTGATCAACATTCTGGTGGAGGCCGCCATTGATATTGTGGTCATTGAGGATGATTGAATTTTCCGAAAAATGGAAAACCGCCGGAAGGGCGGTTTACTTTTTGATAAAAATCGGGTACAATAAAATTATCTGATTGACAAGGAGGGTCTGCGATGGCATCGCCTCTTGCCGACCGGCTGCGCCCGAAAACTTTGGACCAGGTCGTCGGCCAGCAGCATCTGCTCGCCCCGGGAAAGAGCCTGCGGCGCATCATCGAAAGCGGAAATATCCCCAATATGATTTTTTACGGGCCATCCGGCGTTGGAAAGACTACCGTAGCCCGGATCATCGCTTCTCAGACCCAAAAGAGGCTGCACAAATTAAACGGGACCAACGCCTCCTTAGCCGATATCAAAGCCATCGTGGAGGAGCTGGACTCCATCATCGGTTACAACGGGGTGCTGCTCTATCTGGACGAGATTCAATACCTGAACAAAAAACAGCAGCAGTCGCTGCTGGAATACATCGAGGACGGCCGGATCACTCTGATCGCGTCCACCACCGAGAACCCCTATTTCTATATTTACAACGCAGTGCTGAGCCGCTCCACGGTGTTCGAGTTCAAATCCGTCCCTCCCGATGAGGTGGAGAAGGCGGTGGAACGCGGGTTCCGGGCAGTGGAGGAGGAACTGGGGGAACCGGTGACGCTGGAAGACGGCGTAGCGGCCCACATCGGCCGAAGCTGCGGCGGAGACGTGCGGAAGGCGCTGAACACGGTGGAACTGCTGGCTCTCTCCGCAGAGCAGGACGCCGGCGGCCGGAGGATCACCCTGGCCCTGGCGGAGGAGCTTTCCCAGCGGAGCGCCATGCGCTATGACCGGGAGGGGGACGCCCACTTCGACATCGCCTCCGCCCTGATGAAGTCCCTGCGGGGCTCTGACCCGGACGCGGCATTGCACTATCTGGCCCGGCTGCTGGAGGCGGGAGACATGCTCACCGCCATCCGGCGGCTGCTGTGCTCGGCCAGCGAGGACGTTGGCATGGCCTATCC
>CAKXAF010000042.1:0-1476 GCA_934869045.1 uncultured Nitrososphaerota archaeon
ATCCAGAGAAGCAGGGTCGTGCCGTTTTCCGCAATCTGTACGCCATTGCGCTGGCCAATCGCCTGCATCCGGTTGCCCTGCTTGTAATACCAGAAGAAGGCGTAAATCCCACAGGTAATGCTGGACAGCAAAAGAACGATGATGTAGTTCGGGCTTTCCTGTCCGTCTCCTCTGCCCAGTGTGTTCAAATCTTCCGTAAACTTGTACCAGGAGTAGATTCCGTATATTACACAGGTGATGATACTCAGCAGAATAACAAGAATAAAGTTCCGGTCCTGTTTCAATGGTTGCATACAATCGGCCTCCTTGACGTCTTCCGGATAAGTCCGGTAATTCTAGTTCTATTATTCAACATTTTCCGGAAAAAGTCAAGAAGTTTTCATAAATTATACACGTTTCATTGAATTAATACAAAATTCGACACAAATTATCGGAACACTTTACAATTCCGCAATACTTCTGATCAAAGACTCCACCTTAATGGAAAATTTTTGAAATTCTCCGGAAACCGCCGTGTAGTTGACGAAAACCATATTTTTTTCCAGAAACAGCACCGTTTCTTCCTGTTTCATGGAAACGCCGCCCAGTCGGTAGGTGATTTGAAACCGCACAGCCTCCTCCTGAAGCCCGAAGAGCTGCCGCGCAGAGATCCGGATTCCGGCAGCATCCGGAAAAGCCGCTTTCAGCTCTTCCTCCAGCTGCGTTTTTGCTGCCGCCATAAAATCGGATACCGTATCATATCCGTCATAATCGTCTTCTTCTCTGGCCTTACCTGCCAGGATCACATTGCTCCCATCCAAGACTTCTCCTCCCGGATACAGGATCTTCATAGAGCCGGCCCGAGATACCAACCAGCCCTCCGGCAGATCATACGAATACGGATCCTCCATTTCCAGCGCATAATCCGCACGGATCAACCGCCCGTCGGAGCCGAAAACCAGCACTCCGCCTTCTGTTTCGACCTCCCCGGTCTGCATTGTTCCGTTCTCGCCCAGCAGATAAACATCATTTTCCAGGCAGAGAAGTCCGGTCTTCATTGCACCGGATGACGGATCCAAATAATACCAATCCCCGTTGATCCACGTCCACCCGGCAGCCATCGCACCGGACTCGGTCAGATAATACCAATTATCCCCGGATTTCTGCCATCCGGTTTTCATATAGCCGTCGGCATCAAAAAAATACCATTCCCCACTGATCTTCACAAATCCGTCCCGAGAATAATCCCCCTCCGGATTTTCGTACCGCCAGCCTGCGCTGTTCCGCCTCCAGCCAGCCGCTGAAGCCGGCGCCGCCGCCATCGTGATGAAAGAGACCAGCGCAAGGGTACAGGCAGCCAGCTTTTTTCCAAAGGACTTCATAGGCATCCTTCTTTCCGATTCTTTTCGGCAAACCGCCGATCCTACTTTTTATACTACCGCTTTTGCATCATTCTGTCAAGAAAAACAGATAAAAATCCAGCTTTTTATGCAGAAT
>CAKXAF010000042.1:1486-12539 GCA_934869045.1 uncultured Nitrososphaerota archaeon
GTTCTCCATGAACAGAAGAACGGCTCCAGGACTTAACCCGGAGCCGTTGTTCATATTAATTTTACCCTCCATCAAAAATTTCTTTAATCTTATCTGAGAATTTTTTCTTCTTGGCGGTCTGCTTTTCCGTGACTGCCTCGTCAAATTCCTTGAGTTTATCCAGCTGAGACCTGGTCAGATTCCGGGGAACGTCAATGGTGATTGTGACGTATTGATCGCCCCGTCCGCGGCCATTGAGCCGCTGTACGCCTTTGCCCCGCAGCCGGAACACCGTCCCGGGCTGGGTGCCCTCAGGAAGGTTATACTTGACATTTCCATCGATGGTAGGAACCGTCAGCTCATCACCGGTAACCGCCTGATAGAAGGATACCGGCATCTCGCAGTAAATATCATATTCCTTCCGGGTGAAAAGGCTGTCCGGCCGCACCGTGACCAGTACCAGCAGATCCCCCGCAGGCCCGCCGTTGGCTCCAGCGTTGCCTTGCCCGCGGACAGACAGGGTCTGCCCGTCGTCGATTCCGGCCGGGATCTGGATCTCTACCGTCTTGGTAACGTTCTGATAGCCCCGTCCGCTGCACTTGGGGCAGGATTTTTCAATGATACGCCCGCGGCCTCCGCACTGATCGCAGGGGCGCTGGGTACTGACTACACCAAAGGGCGTCCGCTGCTGAACCCGCACCTGGCCGGTCCCACCGCAATCCGGGCAGGTCTTCATCGCGGTGCCGCCCTCCGCGCCGGTTCCGTGGCAGGCGTCACAGCTCTCCATCTTGGAAACGCTGATCTTCTTGCCCACGCCGCTGCAGGCCTCAAAGAACGAAATGCTGACCTGCACCCGGATATCGCTTCCCCGACGAGGAGCGTTAGGGTTGGAGCGGCGGGAGCTTCCACCGCCAAAGCCGCCGAAAAAGCCCTCAAAAATGTCGCCCAGATCCCCCATATCAAATCCGCCGAAGTCTCCGTAGCCGCCGGCGCCGCCAGCGCCGCCGCCAAAGGACGGATCGACCCCCGCATGGCCGAATTGATCGTAGCGGGAACGCTTCTGTGGATCGGAGAGGACCTCATAGGCCTCGTTTACTTCCTTGAACTTTTCCTCCGCCGTTTTATCGCCGGGGTTTAAGTCGGGGTGGTATTTTTTGGCCAGCTGGCGATAAGCCTTCTTCAGTTCATCCTCCGAGCAGCCCTTCTGGACCCCCAGTACTTCATAATAATCTCGTTTGTCCGCCAATGGTCTTCCCTCCAGTTTCGTCGCGGGTCCGGGGCTTTACTCCCGCGGACAGCCGAACAGGGCAGGCAAAGCGCCCGCCCCGATCGGCCTGTTCCGCTGCTTATTTGTTGTCGTTGTCGACTTCCTTGTAGTCAGCGTCTACAACGTTGGGATCACTGCCTGCATTGCCGCCGGCCGCGCCGCCCATATCCGGGCCTGCAGCGCCAGAATTGGCCTGCTGGGACTGAGCCGCCTGCTGGTAGAGCTTCTCGGAAACCGAGTAGAATACCTTCTGCAGTTCCTCCTGCTTAGCCTTGATGGCCTCCAGGTCGCTGCCTTTTAGAGCTTCCTTCAGCGCGTCGATCTTGGCCTGAAGCTCCGCCTTTTCGGAGGCGTCAACCTTATCGCCGATCTCGCCCAGGGTCTTTTCAGACTGGAAGATCATCTGATCCGCACCGTTGCGGATATCCACTGCCTCGCGGGCTTTCTTGTCCTCCGCCGCAAAGGCTTCGGCTTCCTTGACCGCCTTATCGATGTCATCCTTAGACATATTGGTGGAAGAGGTGATGGTGATCTGCTGCTCCTTACCGGTACCCAGATCCTTGGCGGAGACATGTACGATGCCGTTGGCGTCAATGTCAAAGGTCACTTCGATCTGGGGTACGCCGCGGGGAGCCGCCGGGATGCCGTCCATCCGGAACTCACCCAAGAGCTTGTTGTCCTTGGCAAATTCCCGTTCGCCCTGGAACACCCGGACCTCAACGGAGGTCTGGCCATCGGCGGCGGTAGAGAAAATCTGGGATTTCTTGGTGGGAATGGTGGTGTTTCGCTCGATGATCTTGGTGAACACGCCGCCCAGGGTCTCCAGGCCCAGGGACAGAGGCGTGACGTCCAGCAATAGCAGACCCTTGACCTCGCCGCCGAGAACGCCGCCCTGAATGGCCGCGCCGATAGCAACGCATTCATCCGGGTTCAGGTTCTTAGAGGGTTCCTGACCAGTGGTGCGGGCCACGGCTTCCTGCACCGCGATAATGCGGGTGGAGCCGCCAACCAGCAGCACCTTATTCAGATCAGACGCCTTCAGTCCGGCGTCGCTGAGGGCCTGCTTCACCGGTCCCATGGTCGCATCGACCAGGTCTGCGGTCAGTTCGTTGAATTTCGCCCGGCTCAGGGTCATGGCCAGATGCTTGGGGCCGGTGGCATCGGCGGTGATGAAGGGGAGGTTGATGTCCGCGGTGGTAATGCCGGACAGGTCGATCTTGGCCTTCTCAGCGGCTTCTTTCAGACGCTGCATGGCCATACGGTCGTTGCGGAGGTCAATACCATTTTCCTTCTTGAATTCGCCGGCCATCCAGTCGATGACCCGCTGGTCGAAGTCGTCGCCGCCCAGGTGGTTGTTGCCGGCGGTGGCCAGCACTTCCTGGACACCCTCGCCCATCTCAATGATGGAAACGTCAAAGGTGCCGCCGCCCAGGTCGTAAACCATGACCTTCTGATCGCCCTGCTTATCCATGCCGTAAGCCAACGCCGCGGCAGTGGGCTCGTTGATGATCCGCTTGACGTCCAGGCCAGCGATGCGGCCAGCGTCTTTGGTAGCCTGACGCTGGGCATCGGTGAAGTACGCGGGGACCGTAATGACCGCCTCGGTGACGCTCTCGCCCAGGTAGGCCTCGGCGTCAGCTTTCAGCTTCTGGAGAATCATTGCAGAGATCTCCTGGGGGCTGTAGCTCTTTCCGTCAATGGAAACCTTGTAGTCCGACCCCATGTGCCGCTTGATAGAGCTGATGGTGCGGTCGGGATTGGTGATGGCCTGACGCTTTGCCACCTGGCCCACCATGCGCTCGCCGTCCTTGGAGAAAGCAACGACGGAAGGAGTGGTGCGGGCGCCTTCGTGATTGGCGATGACGACCGGCTCGCCGCCTTCCATAACCGCTACACAAGAGTTTGTCGTACCAAGGTCAATGCCGATAATTTTTCCCATAATAAATTCCTCCTAAATCAAAACAATCTATCAAATTCTGTGTAATGGGGCTTATGGATTGGCAACGGAAACCATCGCGTGCCGAAGAACCTTCTCCCCCATCCGATATCCCTTCTGGAGCACCGCCGCTACTGTGTTGGAGCCAAGATTCTCGTCCTCAACAGTAGTCACCGCATAATGGAAATCCGGATTAAAGGCTTCTCCCTGCGCGGGGATCTCTTCCACACCCTGCTTTTTCAGCGCATCGGAAAGGCTCTTGAAAATAAGCTCCATGCCCTTCTTGAATTCCTCGTCGACACAGGCGGTCTGCATCGCCCGCTCAAAGTTGTCCAGCACCGGCAGCATCTCGGTCAGCGCCTTGCTTTTGGCCACCGCCCCGATCTCTTCCTTTTCCCGGGTGGTGCGCTTGCGGTAGTTGTCGAACTCCGCCATCTGCCGGAGCAGCTTGTCGGAAAGCTCCGCGTTCTGCTTCTGAAGCTCCGCGAGCTTTTCCGCCGTCCCGTCCTCTGGCGCTGCTTCTGTCTCCGGAACCTCTGCGGCGTTTTCCCCCGCTTCTTCCGGACCCGGAACCTTTTCCGTATCCACCGGCTCCTCCTGAACGGGGGCCTTCTCTTTATTCTTTGCCACTTCAGCAATCAGTCCTTTCCTTCGTCCTCGTATTCCTCGGTAATCAGCTGCGACACCGTATCGGATAGAAACTCAATGTATGGGATGATCCTCGCGTAATCCAGCCGCAGAGGCCCGACGATTCCAAATGAACCCGCCGGCCGGCCTGCCTGGCTGTACCCGGATACGATCAGGCTCGAGTTGGTGATGGCAAAAGCCTCGCTTTCGTCCCCGAAAATGACGCTGATCCCGCCGAACGCCCGGTTAAGCAGCGTCCCAAGATTTTTCCGTGCCTGCATCAGCGCCACCACATTTTCACTCTGAAAATCCGGGCGGGCCAGCAGCCGCGTCTCGTTTTTGATCTCAATCTTCTGCTGCTTCAGTTGATTGGTGATGTCGTAAACCCCGTAAAGAAGCGGGGCCAGAGCCATCATATAGCTTCCCAGCGCAATTCCAAGTTCCACGACCTTTTCGCTGGTCAGCTCCTCCACCCGCAGCCCGGTCAGGTGCTTGCGGATGAACTCGGTAAAAAACGCCACCTGCTCATTGGTCAGATCGAACTCCAGCCGGCAGACCCGGTTTTCCACCGCGCCCCCCGACGTGATCATCAGCAGCGCGTAAAGCCTTCGCCCAGCGGGGATGACCTCAATCCGGGTGATGACGGAAAAATCCATCCGGTTGGTGGTGCTGACGATGGCGCAGTCCGTGATCTGCGCCAGCAGATCGGTGGCATTGGAAATCAGCGTCCGCGGATTCCGGTCCCCTTTTAAAAGGGTATCCTCCACCGTCTTGCGGTCGTGCTCGGAAAGCGGCTCCCTGGTCATCAGATTGGCGATATAATACCGGTAGCCGCGGTAAGAGGGGATGCGCCCAGCCGAAGTGTGAGGCTGTTCCAGATAGCCCAGCTGTTCCAGCGCCGCCATGTCATTGCGGATCGTCGCGGATGAAACAGAGTATTCCAGCGCGTCGGCAATGGCTTTGGATCCGACCGGCTCCCCGGTCCGGATGTACCGATCTACAACCAGCTTCAAAATATCCAGCTTCCGCGCATCCAGCGCCTTCACATTTTCTCACCTCACAGGCCCCTTCAGATGTGTTAGCACTCATACTCCTTGAGTGCTAATATAAGATTACCACGAAGCTCCCTGGTTGTCAAGGGGCAATTATGAATTTTTTATGAATTTTAAAATCAGGTTTTGAAAGCATTGGCCCGTCCGCTTTCTGCCGCCCTTTTTTACGGAGTTTCCCCGTTTTCCGCCGGAATATGTACGCATCTTCGCGCCCGGTTTTTCTCCGTGTTTTTTTGCAGCCCCTCCGCTTTCTCCTTGCAAAAATTTCGTTTTCCGTTTATAATAGAACAAACAGCCTGTTTTCGGGTTCGGCGTGTCAGAAGGTGTTTCCCCACTTTCGCAAAAAATCGCAAAGGTGTGCCGTATCAGGCAGAAAACAGCCCCGTGCGGGCCGGCTGCACCCTATCTATCATCCCCGTCCGCTGCCCCGCGGCAGAATTTAACCATCAAAAGGAGGATCGGCCGTCAGAAAGACCGGCCGGACCAGTGCATTATGGATATTATCGCAGAAATCAGCAGACGCCATGGAGAGTTCTCCAAAGGCCAGCGGCGGATCGCCGATTACATCGCCGCCCATTCCGACAAAGCCGCTTTTATGACTGCCGCCAAGCTGGGCGCCACTGTTGGCGTCAGTGAGTCGACGGTGGTTCGCTTCGCTTATGAGTTGGGCTTCGACGGTTATCCCGAGCTTTCCCGCGCGCTGCAGCAGATCATCCGCACCCAGCTAACCTCCGTTCAGCGCATCGAGGTCACCCGGGACCGCATCGGCAGCGGCGATATCCTGGACAAGGTTCTCAGCTTCGATATGGACAAGATCAAGCACACCCTGGAGGAGACCTCCCGGGAGGATTTCGAGCGCGCCGCCGTGGCTATCGCAAATGCCCGGAACATCTACGTCATCGGCGACCGCAGCGCCTCCGCCCTTGCAAGATTCATGCACTACTACTTCAATCTCATGTTTGAAAACGTCAAGCTGGTCACCACCACCAGCCAGAGCGACCTGTTTGAGCAGATCATCCGTGTAGGAGAGGAGGATGCCGTCATTGGCATCAGCTTTCCCCGTTATTCCAACATGACTGTCCAGGCCTTTTCCTATGCCGCCCGCTCCGGCGCAAAGATCATCGCCATCACCGACGGTCCTGGCTCGCCCCTGGCACAAGACGCCAGCTGCCTGCTGGCCGCCCGCAGTGACATGAATTCCTTCGTCGATTCTCTGGTAGCCCCTCTCAGTCTGATCAACGCCCTGATCGTCCGGGTCGGTATGGAAAAGCAGGAAGAGGTCACCGCCACCTTCAACCGTTTGGAAACCATCTGGTCGGATTACCACGTCTATCAAAAAATGGACGGATCGGATTCCTCCGGAAAGGATCGCCCATGACGGACGCTTTGATCATCGGAGGCGGCGCGGCGGGAATGATGGCCGCCATTACAGCGGCAGGTCTTGGCAAATCCGTCCTCCTGCTGGAGCGGAACCCCCGCCTGGGCCGCAAGCTCCTCATCACCGGAAAAGGCCGCTGCAACATCACCAATAACTGCGGTCTGGACAGCCTCCTCGCCAGCATCCCCCGAAATCCTCGGTTTCTCTATTCCGCCTTCCACTGCTTCAGTCCCGCGGACACCATGGCGTTTTTTGAAAGTCGGGGTCTCCCCCTGAAAACCGAACGGGGAAACCGGGTCTTTCCCGTTTCCGACCGGGCCTCTGATGTATCGGCAGTACTGGAGCAAGGCCTGAAAAGCCCTCTCATTGCTGTAAAAACTGGCCGGGTCGTTTCCCTCCTGCTGGAGGACGGTGCCGTCCGGGGCGTCCGCTGTGAGGACGGCGCTGAATACCGCGCCTCCTCCACCCTCCTGGCCACCGGCGGAAAATCCTATCCCCTTACCGGCTCCACCGGCGATGGCTACGTCCTGGCAGAGCAGGCCGGCCATCGGATCGTCCCCCTGGCCCCATCCCTCATCCCGGTGATCACCGCTGAGCCGGACCCCCGGGAAATGCAGGGCCTTTCCTTAAAAAATGTCACCCTGACCGTCACCCGCTCCGGGAAGCCTGTCTTTTCCGAACTGGGCGAGCTGCTTTTCACCCACTTCGGCGTCAGCGGTCCCCTGGTCCTCTCCGCTTCCGCCCATATGCGGGGCAGCCCTCCCCAGTCCCCCACCGAAGCCTCCTTTGCCTCTATGCTCAAGGGCTGCGGCTACCGGATGTCCATCGACTGGAAGCCGGGCCTGACCCCGGAACAGCTGGACAAGCGCCTTCTCCGGGATTTCGCCAAATACCAGAACAAGGACGTCATCAACAGTCTGGGCGAGCTTCTTCCCCGGAAGAGCATCCCCGTTCTGCTCCGCCGGGCTGGGATTCCTTTTGAAACCAAGATCAACGCCATCACCAGGGAACAGCGCCGCTCTCTGTTGGAAACTCTCAAAAACTTCACCCTGACCCCCACCGGCTTCCGGCCCATCGAGGAGGCTATCATCACCTCCGGCGGCGTGGATGTCCGGGAGGTCAACCCCAAGACGATGGAGTCTAAAAAAGCTTCCGGCCTCTTTTTCGCCGGCGAAATTTTAGATACCGACGCCTACACCGGCGGCTTCAACCTTCAAATTGCCTTTTCCACCGCCTGCCTGGCGGCTCAGAATCTGTAAAATCCCATGAAAAACGGAGCGCCGTGTACATCACGCGCTCCGTTACATTGGTTTCAGGGCTTTCCTCCGCCGCTGCGGACAAAGCTTCCGCTTTTTCTCTTTCACAGATTCTGCCGGTAGCTTCTGGGCGTAACGCCCACCTCCCGCTTAAACACCCGGTCAAAATACGCGATATCCTGGAACCCCACCTCGTAGGCTATCGCCCGTACCGTCCGGTTGGGGTCCTTGAGCAGCTCCTTGGCCTTCCGCACCCGCAGGAAATTCAGCTGCTCGGTAAAGGTCCGCCCCGTGGCCTCCTTGAACACGCAGGAAAAGCTGGTGGCCGACATCATGGCGATCCGCGCCACCTCCTCCAGATAGATCTTTTTCTGAAAGTTGTCATTGATATAGGCCACCGCCCGTGCCACGGAATCCTTATAGCGGTCCAGATACTGCTGTCTGGCCTCATCCAGGGTTTTCCCATATTGCCGGGAGATGATCGCCAGCACCTTCAGTACATCCGCCCGGATAAACAGCTGGTACCCTGCTTCCTGATGCCGGAATTCCCAGATCATCTCATCAAAAATCGCCTCCACGTTTTTGGCCGCCGCTCCTTCCAGAGGGAACCGCGGCTTCACCTGATCCAGGCTGACGCTAAACGGCTCCAGGTATCCGGTGTCCCAAAAGGAGTTCCCCCCCACGTCGGGCTGAATAAACGCCTCGGTGAATTCCATCCCCACCAGGCTGGTCTCCGAATTTTTGCACTCCATATAATGGGAAATATCCGGCGGCAGCACAAAAATGCTTCCCGTGGTCAGCTCATGGGGCTGACCGTTCATCCAGTGCGTGCAGATACCGTGCCGCACGAACCAGATCTGAAAGTAATCGTGAACGTGAAGCGGCTGGGTGAGCAGCCCCTCGAAGGTATAAATTTTAAAAGGAAAAGTTTCCGCAAGCTCGTCGCTGGCGCGATAAACCATCGGGATTTCCGCCATATCCGCATCCTCCTGTCGCTCCCGCCTCGGTGAGACGCCTTTTGCTTTGAAAAAGGCTCTGAGGTTATTGTATCATACTTCCGTAAAAATTGCACCCTCCACTTCGCCAGAAAATCCCCACAAACGCTTTGGGATGTGCTATAATAACCTCAAAGGCTTTTCCTAACGGAAAAGCAAAGCCCGCCCGTGCGGTCTTTGGCCTGACGGCCCCTTTGCGAACATTGTTGCGCATCCGGTTCCGCTGACGCGGAACTCCGGCGGCGATTCCCCGCCTGCAAAGCCCTACCGGGCTTTTCGGATGTGCTATAATAACCTCAAAGACCAAAGTAAGCGCAAGAAAGGAAGCTCTAACATGAATGAATCCCTCCTCCAGCGATTTCTCCGCTACGTATCCTTCGACACCACCTCCGACCCCTCCGCGGGCTGCACCCCCAGTACTCCCGGCCAGCTGGAACTGGCAGACCTTCTGACCCGGGAGCTGGCTGATCTGGGCCTTGACGCCCGCCGGGACAACTTCGGCTACGTCTACGCCGCAATTCCCGCGTCCCCCGGCTGCGAGGCTGCCCCGGCCGTCGGCTTCATCGCCCACATGGACACCTCAGACGCTGTCTCAGGCCGCGATATCCACCCACAGGTGGTAGAAAACTACGATGGCAGGGACGTCCTGCTCGCCACCGGCGCTGTCCTCTCCCCTGACAGCTTCCCCGACCTGAAAAAATATGCCGGAAAGACCCTGATCACCACCGACGGCGCCACTCTCCTGGGAGCTGACGACAAAGCGGGCGTTGCCGCCATCATGGATCTGGCTCAGCGGCTGACTGCGGATCCCTCCCTCCCCCATGGCCCCGTGAAGATCGCCTTTACCCCGGACGAGGAGATCGGCCAGGGCGCGGACCATTTCGACGTCCCGGGCTTCGGGGCAGATTTCGCTTACACGGTGGACGGCGGCGGCGCGGGCGGCCTGGAATATGAAAATTTCAATGCCGCCTCTGCCTTCCTCACCTTCCACGGCCAGAGTATCCATCCCGGCTCCGCCAAGGGCCGGATGAAAAATGCTATCCTCATCGCCATGGAGTTTGACCGCATGCTTCCCGCCTTTGAGATCCCAGCCTTTACCGAGGGCTACGAGGGGTTCCATCATCTGGACTCCTTCCAGGGCGGCGTGGAGCAGACCACCCTGGAATATATTATCCGGGATCACGACCGCACCCTCTTTGAACGGAAAAAGGAGAACTTCCGCGACGCCGTTTCCTATCTCAACCGGAAATACGGCCCCGGCGCCGTAGAACTGACCCTCACAGACTCCTACTACAACATGAAGGAGCAGATCCTCCCTCGTATGGAGATCATCGATTACGCCCTCAAAGCCATGGAGTCTCTTGGCCTTGAACCGGACGTCACCCCTATCCGCGGCGGTACCGACGGCGCTCGGCTCTCCTACATGGGCCTTCCCTGTCCCAACCTTTTCACCGGCGGCCACAACGGCCATGGACGCTTCGAGTACGCCGTCAAGGAGGAGATGGATCTGGTTCCCCTCCTGCTCCTGGAGATTCTCCGCCTCAACGCGGAATGATCCCTGCCCTGGGAGGCTTTTATGAAAACGGTCCTTCTCATCGGCGATTCCATCCGGGCAAGCTACGACCGTGCGGTCCGGGAGGCCCTGCGCGGTGGAGCAGAGGTCTTCTTTCCCCGGGAAAACTGCCGGTTTGCCCAGTACGTTCTCCGGAACCTTCACGAATGGAAGCAGGCGGAAAACGTCCCCGACAGTCTGGATCTCATCCACTGGAACGCCGGCCTATGGGATACCCTCCGCCTCTTTGGAGACGAACCTCTGACTCCCCCGGAGATCTACGCCGCCTATTTGGAGCGGATCTGCCGGCGCATCCGTCTCCTGTTTCCCCAGGCAAAAATGACCTTTGCCCTGTCCACCCCCGTCCTGGAGCACCGCTTTCCCGACCCGAAGGCCTGTTTCCGCCGCAACGCGGACATCCGGGAGTACAATGCCATCGCCGAACGTGTGATCCATGTCCACGGCGGGGAGATCAACGACCTCTACCGTGTCCTGGACGGCGTTCCCGACTCGTATTACTCCGACATGACCCATCCCTACACCAAAGCGGGGGGCCGCCTGCTCACCGAGGCCGTGCTCCGCTCTGTCTGCGTGAGCCTGAGGCTGCCCCTCCCCGCGGAGCAGCCATCCCTTCCGGATTTTCTCCCTTCCGGCGCTCTGGGGCTGTAATTTTGCCCGGATTTCTTAACAATATTTTGCTTAATCGTTAGCTTGTATTGCCTTCTTCGCAAAATTGGTAGACTTTTCTCGTCTTTTCGTGCTATACTGAGGGCAGAGCGAATGAAAAGACAAGGAGTGTTTGATATGAAGATCATCCGCGCCAAAGATTATGCGGACCTCAGCCGCAAAGCTGCCAACATCATTGCCGCCCAGGTTATCCTCAAGCCGGAAAGCGTGTTGGGCCTGGCCACCGGTTCTTCCCCTCTGGGCCTTTACGCCGAGCTGATTAAGGGTTACGAATCCGGCGACCTGGACTTCTCCAGGATCCGCACCGTCAACCTGGATGAATAC
>CAKXAF010000043.1:0-3696 GCA_934869045.1 uncultured Nitrososphaerota archaeon
CTGGCTCTGCGGGGATTTTTCCAGCTTGAGGAGCTCAAATCCCTGCGGCATACCAGCGCGATGCTCCAGGGGCATCCGGACATGAAGCACATCCCCGGCGTGGATATGACTACCGGGAGCCTGGGACAGGGCATCTCCGCCGCCTGCGGCATGGCACTGGCCGGGAAAATCGATAAAAAGGCTTACCGGACATATGCAATCCTGGGTGACGGCGAGATTGAAGAGGGTCAGGTTTGGGAGGCAGCGATGTTCGCGGCTCACTATAAGCTGGATAATCTCTGCGCTATCGTGGACAATAACGGCCTGCAGATCGACGGGCCGGTAGACGAGGTCATGAGCCCCTACCCCATTCCGGAGAAGTTCGCCGCTTTCGGCTGGCACGTCATCACCATTGACGCCCATGATTTTGACCAGATTGAGGCCGCCCTGGCTGAGGCAAAGACGGTTCAGGGCAAGCCTACCGTTATCGTCCAGAAGAGCATAAAGGGCAAGGGCGTTTCTTTTATGGAAAATCAGGTCTCCTGGCATGGCGCCGCTCCCAATGCGGAGCAGTACGAGACGGCGATGGCAGAGCTGAACGCCGCTCTGGCCACCCTGGAAGCCGAATGAGTGAAGAAAGGAAGGAATCCCCATGTCTGAACTGAAAAAAGTCGCCACCCGGGAAAGTTACGGCAAGGCTCTTGCGGAGCTGGCTCCGAAATATCCGGACCTGGTCGTGCTGGACGCCGACCTGGCCGCCGCAACCAAGACCGGAATCTTCAAAAAGTCCTGCCCGGAGCGGTTCTTTGACTGCGGCATCGCGGAGGCGAACATGATGGGAGTGGCCGCCGGCATGGCCGCGGCTGGAAAAACCGTATTTGCCAGCTCTTTTGCCATGTTCGCGGCGGGCCGGGCCTTTGAAATTGTCCGGAACTCCATTGGTTATCCCCACCTCAACGTAAAAATCGGCGCTACCCATGCCGGCATCTCCGTGGGTGAGGACGGCGCCACCCACCAGTGCTGCGAGGATTTCGCACTGATGCGTGCAATTCCCGGTATGGTGGTCATCAGCCCCGCCGACGATGTGGAGGCCCGGGCAGCTGTGGAGGCCGCCATCAACTACGAAGGGCCGGTCTACCTACGATTCGGACGGCTGGCTGTCCCGGTCTTTAACGACCCGGAGACCTACAAGTTTGAAATGGGTAAGGGCGTGACCCTCCGGGAAGGAAACGACCTGACCATCATCGCCACGGGCCTTATGGTTTGGGAAGCCGTCACTGCGGCTGAGGAACTGGCCAAAGAGGAAATCAACGCCCGGGTCGTCAATATCCACACCATCAAGCCCCTTGACCGGGAAATCGTCCTGAAGGCCGCCCGGGAGACCGGAAAGCTCCTCACTGTGGAGGAGCACAACGTTATCGGAGGGTTGGGAAGCGCCGTCTGTGACGTGGTTGCCGGGGAATGTCCCTGCCTGGTGAAAAAAATCGGCGTGGAGGATACTTTCGGCATGTCGGGTCCCGCAGTGGAGTTGCTGAAGAAGTTTGGACTTTCTTCCGATAACATTGTAGAAAAAGCGAAAGAGCTGCTCCGTTAAGGATCGGAGAAAATTCACAAATTTCGCTTGACAAACGGGCCGGAAACATCTATAATCAAAATATTATAGCGTGAAGAGGCCATCGGAGCATCCGTTCCGATGGTCCCTGTCCGTTATATGTTCGAGTACGCTCCCGCCTCCTGTCCAAACAGGCTGCGGCGGCGTTTTGCTTTAAAAAACCCCTTCGGGTACAGAATACAGGAGGAATGTCACATGGCGAAAGAAACTGTCTTGACCAGCGAGGGACTGGCGAAACTGGAGCAGGAACTGGAGAATCTCAAAACCGTTAAGCGCCGGGAAGTGGCCGACAAAATCAAGGTGGCGATTTCCTTTGGCGACCTGTCCGAGAACAGCGAGTACGACGAAGCGAAAAACGAGCAGGCAATGATCGAGGCGCGGATCCTGCAGATCGAGGCCATGCTCAAGAACGTAAAAATTTTGGATACCGGCGATCTTGATACGGAGATCGTAAACGTGGGCAGTAAGGTCAAGGTGCTGGATCTCGAATTTGAAGAGGAGGAGATCTTCCACATTGTCGGCTCCACCGAGGCCAACCCTGACTCTGGAAAAATTTCAGATGAATCGCCCATTGGGAAAGGACTTCTGGGCCATCGGGCAGGGGATGTCGTTTCTATTCCCGTGCCCAATGGCAGCGTGAATTACAAGGTCCTCGAGATCATGATGTAAAAAGCAGCGGAACAGAAAGGATTTTTTGCATGAACGACGAACGTACCCAAACCCCTCAGGAGCTGGAGACGGATTTTAGCGAACACGCCCGTGTGCGCCGCGAAAAGCTGGCCGCGCTGAAAGCGGAGGGGAAAGACCCCTATGTCATTACCTCTTATCCCGTAGACGCCTATGCTGGTGTGATCCGGGAGAAATTCGAGGAAATGGATGGGAAGGAGGTCTGCATTGCCGGGCGGATGATGAGCCGCCGGATCATGGGCAAGGCCAGTTTCCTGGATCTTCGCGATAACACCGACCGGATGCAGGTCTATGTCAAGCGCGACGATGTTGGGGAAGGCGTTTACGCGGACTTCAAAAAATGGGATATCGGCGATATTATCGGCGTGAAGGGAATGGTTTTCCGCACCCAGAAGGGTGAGATTTCCGTCCACGCCCATGAGATCGTGCTGCTTTCGAAATCCCTGCTCCCCTTGCCGGAGAAATTCCACGGCCTTAAGGACATGGAGACCCGCTACCGCCAGCGGTATGTGGATCTCATCGTCAATCCAGAGGTTAAGGATGTGTTCGTCAAGCGCTCCAGGATTATCACAGAGGTGCGGAACTTCCTCAACGGCAAGGGCTTTTTAGAGGTGGAGACCCCAGTGCTGCACGGTATTGCCGGCGGCGCCGCAGCACGGCCTTTCATCACTCACCACAATACCCTGGACATTGATATGTATCTGCGCATCGCGCTGGAGCTGCATCTCAAGCGGCTGATTGTCGGCGGGTTTGACCGGGTCTATGAGATCGGACGGGTCTTCCGCAACGAGGGTATGGATACCCGGCACAATCCGGAGTTTACGCTACTGGAGTTCTATCAGGCATATCTCAATTATGAGGGGCTGATGGATTTGACCGAGGAGCTGCTGCGGTATGTGGCGCAGGCAGTTCTGGGGACAGACGCTTTTGTGTACGATGGGGTAGAGCTGGATTTTGGCAAGCCCTTTGAGCGAATCACCATGGTGGAAGCGGTGCGCAAGTACACCGGCGTGGATTTTGGCAAGATCCAGACGCTGGAGGAGGCCCGGGCCGTCGCCAGCGAGCACCATGTGGAGTATGAGGAGCGTCATCTCAAGGGCGACATCCTCAACCTGTTCTTTGACGAATTCTGTGAGGAAAAGCTGATTCAGCCCACCTTCCTCATGGATCACCCGGTAGAGATCTCTCCGCTGTCCAAGCGGAAAGCCTCCAGCCCCGGCTACACCGAGCGGTTTGAGCTGTTCGTCATGGGCCGGGAGCTGGCCAACGCCTTCTCCGAGCTGAACGACCCCATCGACCAGCGTGCTCGCTTCGAGGCGCAGGTAGCCCAGCGCAAGGCGGAGGGCATCAAGGCCGAGGTGGATGATGACTTCGTGAATGCGCTGGAATACGGTATGCCGCCCACGGGCGGTCTGGGC
>CAKXAF010000043.1:3706-4197 GCA_934869045.1 uncultured Nitrososphaerota archaeon
GTCATGCTCCTCACCGGCGCGACCTCCATTCGGGACGTGTTGTTATTCCCCACGATGAAGCCCCTGGATGGCGCGGATGCTTCCAAGAAAGCGGAAAAAGCGGCTCCGGCTGAAAAAATTGATTTTTCCAATGTGAAAATTGAGCCGCTATTTGAAGAAATGGTTGACTTTGATACCTTCGCAAAATCTGATTTTAGGGCTGTAAAGGTAAAAGAGTGTGAAGCTGTTCCGAAAAGCAAAAAGCTCTTGAAATTCGTCCTAGATGACGGTACAGGAACCGACAGGGTGATTTTGAGCGGTATTCACGAGTACTATGAGCCGGAAGAACTGGTTGGAAAGACTTGTATCGCAATCACGAACTTGCCTCCAAGACCGATGATGGGCATTGACTCCTGTGGGATGTTAATCTCCGCCGTCCATGAGGTTGACGGACACGAAGACCTCAATCTTTTGATGGTGAATGACAGAATTCCAGCAGGCGCAAAGCTGTA
>CAKXAF010000043.1:4207-5331 GCA_934869045.1 uncultured Nitrososphaerota archaeon
AAGCGGCCCCGTACATGATCGAAATGTACGGGGCCGCTTTTTCGTCTGTGTTACAGTCCAAACAGGGCGGCGGAATTGGAAAAGAAAATTTTTTCCCGTTCCACAGGAAGAAGGTCCGCTTCATCGACCTCGCCTTTGATGAAAATTGGGTCGATGAGAGTGTAATCTGATCCGAAAAGCACCCGGTCCGCTCCGGCGGCGCGGACGATCTTTTCCACCCGCCCCCGGCCAATGTAGCTGCAGCTCAGGTCAAAGTAGACATTTTTATTGGTCTCCTCGGCTGCCTGGCATGCAAGATCCGGGAAAGAACCACCCGTGTGTGCACCGATGAGATGGAGATTCGGGAAACGGCGGTTCACCGGGATCATCCGGAGGGGAGAGCAGGTGGTATTTCCCATGGCATGGACCAGAACGGGATACTGCCTCTCTTGGGCAAAGGCATAGATGGGATCCATTTCCGGGGAATCGATGGCAAGTCCCGCGTAATAGGGATGATACTTGATTCCCTTGAAGCGGGGATGGCCGTTGTAGCGCCGGATCTCTTCGAGGGATCGTTCCGGAAGATTGGGATTTACCGTCACGTAACCGTAGAGGCGCGGATCCCCGTCCAAAAAGGCGAACAGCTCCCGATTGCCCTCCTCCATGTCGTACTGGATCGACTTGGAGGAGGAAAAGAGCATAGCGGAGATGTCATATCGGTCCAGCATGGCGCGCAGATCCTCCACAGTCTGAGGCTTGCAGCCGAAGGGCCATTCTCCCCAATGAGCGTGCATGTCAATCAGCGGCATTGGTGGCGCCTCCTTTCGCAGCGAAAAAAATGTGACGGGCGTTTTGATCCAAAATTCGATCCTTGTTTTCCTGAGAAAGATGGCTATACTCCACAATGTTGCGGGTGGGCAGCAGATAATCCATAGGAGCGCGGCTGCCGAACAGGAGCCGTCTGCTGCTGGTGTGAGCTGTCAGGTATTCCAGAATATCCGGACCGTTGAAGCCGCGGATCTCCAGATACAGGTTCTCACGCTCCCGCATGGCACCCAGGACATCATAATTGTCGTAGGCGCTCTGTCCCAGGAGAATGACCGGCACCGTCAGCGGGCCCATAGGCCGCAGAGCTCCGGATACCA
>CAKXAF010000043.1:5341-12513 GCA_934869045.1 uncultured Nitrososphaerota archaeon
CGACAAGCTCGCGGAACAGCGGGGTATCCAGCGGTACATGGTTGATTTCCGTAAAGAGCCGGGCCGCCGCGAAGCCGGCGGATTTCAGCCGGGAAACGGTGCCTTCTGGGGAGAAGTTGCTCCGGAGGTCAATTCCAGCCACCGGAAGGAGTGTGGGATGCTCCCGACAGGCGGCGAGAACCTCGGCCTCACTTTCGGGACCGCTGTAGTAGGCGGACTTCAGAGAGCTGATCAGGGCGTAATCGATACCAAAGCGCTCCATTCCCCGCAGCACGGCTTCCAGAGGATAGTCCTGACCGTGGGGAGTCTTCCCATAGAGGGTGTGAATGTCGATCATCAGGGGGCCTTCTTTCGCGTTATTTTTGGGAAACGCCGTCGTCCCGGTATTTTGAAGGAGCGACGCTGTAGCGTGCACGGAACAGGGAAGCAAAGTAGGTCGGATTTTCAAATCCAACCTTGAGGGCAATGGCGGAGACAGGCTCCCTGGTGTCCGCCAGCAGCTGGCGGGCAAGCTCCAGACGCTTGGCGGTGATATATTCCTTGAAGCCGGTGCCGGTTTGATTTTTGAACAGACGGCTGACCATGTAGATAGAGATTCCGAACTGATCCGCTACAGTCACCAGGCTGATGTCGGAACGGCAGAAATTCCGATCTACGAATTCCACGATTTCCCGCTGCTGGCGAGTTCCCGCTTCGTGGGTATCACGGGAGAGCTTCTGTTCCAGAGTGGATATGGAGGTTCTCAGCATCTGGTACAGATTGTCCGCGTCTTTAAAAAGCAGCAATTCGTGGATTTCATCGTCCGTCACTGGATAGGAGGCCTTTTTCCGTGCGGAAAGGTAAGTGCTGAGCACCTCATAGCAGACGTACCGGCAGAGGGTACGGTCATGGCGGTTTTGATGGATATAGGCAAAAATTGCGTCGAGAGGTTCGACAGCAGCGGATATGCGGCTGCCGGCAATCTGGCCTTCCAGTAGGTGAAGTTCAGCGGATGGGTAGTCTTGACCGTAAACGAAATTGGTGGCTGTACCCATTTGAGCTTGGGACGCATAGTAGGAGGAAGAAATATCGTCCAGCTTTTCCACGATACTCCCGGCGAAAACGCTGCCGGGCTCTTCCAGGACCGCCAGCACCGCGTCGGAGATGGAGGCGGTCAGTCCGTCCAAGTCGATGGCCTCCTTGGACAGACAGACGAAAAGGCTGCATTCGTTATTGGGAATATCGGTTATGTAGATGCGGCAGCCAGTCTGTTCCTCGATCTGATCCGCTATCCGCTTGGACTGGCCGGATGTCGGCCGCCGGCAGATGACGGATACCGCGCAGAAATAGCGGAAATGGAAATTGGGAATCAAGCGTTCCAGCTCCGGCTGTTTGACAGTCATTCCATAGAGCAGGTCGTTTAAGACATAGTCCATGATAACGACGCCCTGGTCTGAGGCTCGGCTGTCCAGCTCCTGGATGACCTGTTCGATCTGATCAAATTCCGAAAGATGCCGGCTTTGACCGGAGATGGCAATTTTGGAAACCAGCTTACGCAGGGGATTGTAGTTGATGTAGGCGGTTAAAACCAGCAGTGCAGCGACTATCAGGAGATTGATAAAAATCACAAATTCCATTGTCCAGAGAAAATCCTTGCTGTTTTCCTCCAGAACACTTTCACCGACAATGTTAACAAAGATATTGGAATTGGATGGATTTTTCCATTTATAGGCAGTGGTGTTGGTTTTATCCTGAAAATGATAGGCAATCTGCATGGGATCTAGAAGATAGTTGCGGAAATCTTCCCGGGTAAATTCTGCCTGATTTTCCAGATTACTGGTAAAAAGCAAATAGGCCTCTTCATCGAACATAGCATAGGTATAGTTTTCGGTAGGGGCGTTGGTAGAAAGGAAAGTGCTGACTGATTCATGACTGAGAGTAAAATAGACTGCTGCGTCATATTTAGTGTAGCTATTCATTTTAATAGGAAAAACGAGAAGCATTTTTCCGTTGGTAGTACTTTCGGAAAGAGTGAATTTTCCAAAGGTAGAGGAGATGATTTTACACTCCCCATCCATCGGGTTAGTAAAAAAAATCTGCATTTTTTCCCGCACATCCGGATTTCCGTTGGAAAAAGAGTCACAAAAGCTTTCCAGAGTGTAGTAATATTCAGAATCTAGAAAGATACGCTGTTCCGGATAGTAAATTCCCATGCTCTGTGCAAGAGGGGCAGTAAAGGAGATTGCCTTCAATTCCTTTGAGATTTGAAGCATATCCTGCGGAAAAATAGAAGAAGATGCCAACTTTTTGGCGGAAATTTCAGAATCGCTGCTGATTTTCATGGCAATTTCTTGGAATGAGGTCAATTGCGCATAAAATCGAGAAGAAAGGCTCTGCGTTTTTAGATAATAGTACTGATCGTTCTGGCTGTTCAGCGTGCGGTAGGAGGTGGAAAATAGCAGGATCTGCATAATCAGCATCGGAAAGCAGATCAAAAGCCCGATACTCAGCACCAGTTTTGTGTAAAAAGGCGATCGGGAATTTTTGCATGGCGATTTCATACGACACATCCTTCAAATAACAATCCTGTGAAATAGTCCTATTGAACTGAAAATAATCCAACTTTTTTGTATAAAGAGCTGTAATACATTTAGTATACTATGAACCATGCAAAAAATCAACGGATGTTTTTTGCATAGATGCAAAAAAACGGGGACATCTGCAAATAATCTGTGCTTTTTGCTGTACTAAAAACTGAAAGTCCTCTGCAAAAAAATCATACTTCACATATTCTTCATAAAATACTATGATGATATTAAACAATTACACAATAATTACAGGAAATGAGGGTGAATTCTATTGAAAGAACTAAATGCACAAAAGGTTCAGCCCGCAGCTACCGGAGTCCGGAAGAAAAGTGTCTGGTATCGCCTTATAAAAGACTATCAGCTCTACCTGCTGGTCCTTCCGGCTCTGCTCTGGTACATCATCTTTGCGTACTTCCCGATGTACGGCCTTCAGATTGCATTTAAGGATTATTCCGGTGCGTTGGGCATCATGGGAAGCCCCTGGGTCGGTCTGAAGCATTTCAAGAGCTTTTTCCGTTCTTATTACGCATGGCCGCTCATTAAGAATACGGTGATTCTCTCCGTTTACGCCATGCTGGCAAGCTTCCCCATCCCGATTATCCTTTCTCTGATGTTAAACGAGCTGAAGAGCGCAGGCTACAAGAAATTTTCCCAGACTGTCCTTTACGCGCCGCACTTTATTTCGCTGGTCGTTCTGGTCGGTATGCTGAACCTCTTCTTCTCTCCCTCCGGCCCCATCGACAGCATCCGCACGGCAATGGGTCTGGAATCGGTCAACTTCCTGACGTCCCCCGGCGCTTTCCGACACTTATATGTCTGGTCCGGCATTTGGCAGGGCGCAGGCTGGGGCTGCATCATCTATCTGGCGACACTTTCCAGCGTGGATCCGGGTCTGCATGAGGCAGCCATGATCGATGGTGCCTCTCGTCTTCAGCGGATCTGGCATATCAACGTCCCGAGCCTCCTTCCCACAGCGACGATCCTCCTCATCATGAACGCCGGTTCCGTCCTGAGCGTCGGCTTTGACAAGGTGTTCCTGATGCAGAATGACCTGAATATGGAAACCTCCAACGTGATCTCCACTTACATCTACACGCGCGGTCTGGTCAAACAGGACTACAGCTTCTCCACGGCGGTCGGCTTTATGCTCAACCTGATCAACTTCTTCATGGTTCTTCTGGTCAACAAGATCGCCAAGACGCTGTCCGACACTAGCTTGTTCTGAGGAGGAGTGATCGAAATGGCTGTTATCAAAGAATCCCGCGGCGACAAGGTCTTCAATGTGATAAACTTCGTTCTGATTACGATTTGTGTGCTCCTTGTTCTGTATCCGCTCTACTTCATCGTAATCGCATCATTTTCAAACCCCAATACGGTTGCCGCCGGAGAAGTCTGGCTTTATCCGAAAGACCTGACGCTCGATGCTTACAAAACAGTATTCAAGAACAAAGACATCGTCACCGGCTACCTGAACACCATCTACTACACGGTAGTAGGCACGATTTTCAACCTTGCGCTGACCCTCTCTGCCGGCTATGCCCTTTCCAAAAAGCATTTTATGGGACGCGGCGTCATCATGTTCCTCATCACCTTCACCATGTATTTCAGCGGCGGTATGATTGCTAGCTACCTGAACGTGAAAGGCCTTGGCCTTCTAAATACCCGCTGGGCGCTCATCATCCCCGCCGGCTGCTCGACTTACAACCTGATCGTCTGTCGAACCTTCTTTGCTAACGGTGTTCCTTCAGAAATCGAGGAAGCGGCGATTATCGACGGCTGCTCCACCTTTAAGGTTTTCTTCCGGGTGGTCCTGCCCCTTTCCAAAGCGCTGATCGGCGTTATGACCCTTTACTATGCCGTTGCCCACTGGAATTCCTATTTCAGTGCATTGATCTATCTGACTAACTCCCGCGACAAGGTGCCGCTGGCGCTGGTTCTCCGTGAGATCCTGATCCTCAACACCATGAAAGCGGCGATGGGCGGTTCCACTAGTGAGGAATTGGCACTTTATTACGCGAACCTCGCAAACCTTTTGAAGTATGCGCTTATCGTTGTCAGCGCCGCCCCGCTTCTTATCGTCTATCCTTTCCTCCAGAAATATTTCGACAAAGGCGTTATGCTCGGCTCGATTAAGGGCTAATCCCGTTGTTTTCCGGCGGCTCGTTCCGCTGTGATAAAATCCCCCGCGAATTTGAAAGGAGCGTTAATCATGAGTAAAAGATTTCTCGCAGCGATGTTTGCAGCAATGATCGGTGCCACTGCGCTGAGCAGCTGCGGCGGAAATGGCCAGACCTCTTCCGACGATTCCGGAAAGGACTCCACCCCTTCTTCGTCCTCTGCCTCCACCCCTGTGGGCGAAGACTATGTCCCGACCTTCCCGATCGTCGAGGAGCCGGTGACCTTCACCGCTGCCACCAGCTTTGAGAATATGCCCAAAACCATCTGGAACGAAGCTTATGCAGAAGCTACCAATGTCAATATTGAGTGGAATTACTGGTCTGACTGGGAAACTCAGCTAGGCATCGCCATGGCGGGCGACAGCCTTCCCGACTTCGTATTTGCGCTGGGTCTTGCCGGTATCGACAAAGCCGGCATCGAGCAGTACGGCAAAGCGGGCTCTCTGGTGGAATACGGCCAGTATCTCAACATGATGCCCAATGTTTCCAGCCTCTTTGAGCAGTATCCCGAATCCCGGATCGCCTGCGCCAACGAGGACGGCACCCTTTATGGTCTGCCCGGCTATCTGGAAACCCTGACCGCCTACCCCGGCACCGTCTATTTCCGCGAGGATATGTTTAAAGAGGCTGGTGTTTCTGAGCCGAAAACCACCGACGAACTGCTGGATGCCGTCAAGAAGCTGCAGGAATACTACGGCACAAAAGACCCGGAGTTTGTCGCCCTACTGCCCTATAGTGTGGGCCATCTGACCGGACAGCTCCGTTACGCCCTCTTCCCTTCTTTCGGCGATGCGGTTGATCTGGGGATGACCTCTGTGGACAGCAAGACCGTTACTGACACCCGCGTCAGCGATCAGTACCGCCATCTGGTCGAGTATATGCACGAGCTTTACACCTCCGGCGGCTTCTATCAGAATATCTTCTCCGAAGACGGCACCAATGTTAAGCCGATGATCCTTGCTGACAAGTGCGCCATCACCACCTTCGGCACTATGTACAGCCGCGATAACTTCGAAAGCGGCAACTATGACGTCGGAATGCTCCAGCCTCTGACCTCTGAGTATTCCTCCGAGCCGAAGTATGCAAAACCCTACAACTCTCACCTGAACGCTTCCTTCATCTCAAGCAAGTGCAAGGATGTTGAAACCCTCATCAAGTGGGTCGATGCGCTCTATGCTCCCGTTGACAAGCCTATCGCCGAAGGCGTTTCCAGTATCACCATGTGGCTGGGCGTGAAGGGCGAAAACTGGGAGTACGACGACGATACCCAGACGACCTTCTCCATCAAGGTTCCCGAAGATTACGACGGCGCCGGCACCAACTGGCTCTCCGAGTTCGGCTGCTCCAACGCGTACAACTGCATCTTCATGGGCATCAACAACGGTTCTGACGGTCAGATCTGCAAAGGCACCGGCACCCGCGACAAACTCCTGCCCTACGCCGTTAGCGTCTTCCCGTCTGCATATTTCACCTTTACCAGCGAAGAAGCTACCCGGATCGCAGAACTGAGCACCGACATCAACACCTACTTCAACGAAAACTTTGCTTCCTTCATGATCAACGGCGTGTCCGATGACGAGTGGAACAAGTACGTCTCTCAGATGGAAAAGATGGGCCTGCCTGAGATGATCGAATTGTATCAGGCCGCTTACGATCGCTATCTTGCCAGCTGAGTCGGAATCTGCTATAATGTAGAAAAAAGCAAAAGCTCCTTGCACACAGCAGGGGGGCTTTCCTTAAACGGAGGGATTTTTATGGCAAATTTTGTTAAGATCAGCCTTCTTTCCCAGCCGTCGCTGTCCCATTCGCCCTTCAGCGAGGATCTAGAGGCTAAGGTTCAGGAGATGATGGCGTATTTGCAGAAGAATTTAGAGCAGGTTTTGCCGGACCAGCCGGACCTAATCGTCGTCCCGGAGGCCTGCGACCGGTTTCCATCCTTTACCATGGAGCAGCGAAAGCGGTACTATCAGCACCGGGGTGACCGCATCCGTGATTTTTACCGGCAGGTTGCAAGGAAGAATCACTGTTACATCGCCTATTCGGCCTGCCGCTGGCTGCCGGAGGAAACAACGCTGCCCTACCGGAATTCCACCCAGATTATCGGCCGGGACGGAGAGATTGTTGGAATTTATGACAAAAATCACCTGGTGCCCGCTGAACTGGACAATGGGGAAATCGCCTATGGGACGGAAGCACCGGTCTTTCAGCTGGATTTTGGGCGGGTCGGCTGTGCGATCTGCTTTGACCTGAACTTTGACGAACTGATGCGGCGGTATGCAGAGCAGAAACCGGATCTGCTCATCTTCTCCTCCATGTATCACGGCGGGCTGTCTCAGGAGTATTGGGCTTACTCCTGCCGTTCCTATTTTGCGGGGGCGATCTGCAACGATCAGAGCCGGATCCTGAATCCCTTTGGCGAGACGGTGGC